>JAUQXG010000044.1 GCA_030834765.1 Lutispora sp. | reverse complement strand
ATCATTGTGATAGTCTTTCTATCCTATAATAATTTTGCAGTGGATCTATTCAATCTTAGCATACAAAAAAGGAGGGGAAAACATGTTAAGAATCAAGAACCTATCAAAGAGTTTTAATATGGGAACAGATCATGAAATAAATATTTTTAATAATTTAAATTTAGAAATAGAAAAAAATAAATGCACAGCAATCAT
This sequence comes from Lutispora sp., assembly GCA_030834765.1. GTDB lineage: Bacteria > Bacillota > Clostridia > Lutisporales > Lutisporaceae > JAUQXG01. The sequence goes on along the minus strand of JAUQXG010000044.1, from coordinate 4,493 downwards.
TGGTTCTAATGGCTGCGGAAAAAGTACTCTCCTCAATATAATAGGGGGAAGTATCCCATTAGATCAAGGTCAGATAATAATAAAGGGGAAGGATATTTCAAAATTAAGAGAAGAAAAAAGAGCACTTCATATCGGAAGAGTCCATCAGACTCCATCTATGGGTGTATCTCCGTCCCTTACTCTACTAGAGAATATGTCCTTAGCAGATAAAAAAGGGCAAAACTTCACTTTAAAAAAGTTAATAAAAAAAGATAATATAGATAGATATGTGGAGCTATTAAAGGCTTTGGATCTATGCCTTGAAAACAATTTAGATACGAAGGTAAGATTTTTATCAGGAGGCCAAAGACAATCTCTCTCATTAGTAATGGCTACTATGAAGCTTCCGGATTTATTGCTACTTGACGAACATACAGCAGCATTAGATCCAAAGACATCTAGTGTAATCATGAAGAAAACAAATGAACTAATAGCAAAGTATTCCATAACAACAATAATGATTTCCCATAACATGAAAGATGCCGTTGAATACTCAGATAGAATCATCATGCTGGATAAGGGACAAATCGTATTGGATACGCCAAGTATCCATGTAACTGAAAGAGAATTAATCGAAATATACAGAGCAAAGCTTGAGCAAATAGTGGCTTAAATGCATAGGGTTTATTGTATCTATAATTGATATGGATCTTGCCAATGGTATGATCCATACTCCACTATAGAATACCCTATTATAAGACTTATCTTTCCATCTATGCTTGCATTCTTGCTCATAGGATTGCCAATATATTGTAAGTATCAAAAAAGTAAGTGTATGAAATCATCCCTAGTTGTATGAGACAATACTCTAAATAAGAAATATACGATTTCACGTACAAAGACTATCACTTTTATAAGGTTTTAATATTTTGTTTTATTTTTATATGAAAATTTGCAATTTTAAAACATACTTTTTGTAATTTTATGATATGCTTTTAATAAACAATTCTCAGTTAGATTTTTTGAGGGATTTAAGAAAGGATGTAACATCTGTGTAAGCAGAATGTGATACTTAAGTCAGGCATCAAGCTTATTAAGCAATCACCAATTGAGTTGCAAGGAGTGTATGATGTAACTTTTTTTTATATATTCCACGAGAATATTTTAGTATTAGAGTGTTCCTTAATAAAAAAAATGAAAAAAATAAGCTTAAAAATAAGCTTAATAGAAGAAGGAGGTATAAATATGAAAATTGAGGGGGTATTACTTCCCATCATCACACCTTTTTGGGATGACCAGATTGACTTCAACGGATATAAGACATTAATAGAACATTATATAAATAAAGGGATATCTGGAATCATCCCCTTAGGAACTACCGGTGAAAGTCCTACAATTTCAGAGGATGAATTCGAAGAAATAATCGAGAAAACAGTAGAGTACACGAATAAAAGAGTACCAATCTATGTTGGTGTTGGTAGCAATAATACAAGTAAAATTACTAAAGATCTAAAAACAATTGAAAAATATGATATTGATGGGATTTTATCTGTGTGTCCTTATTACAATAGGCCAGCTCAAGATGGCATTTATAAGCATTTTAAATGTATTTCAGAATCTACAAATTTGAACATAATAATTTATAACATTCCCTATCGCACAGGTAGGAATATAGAAAACGAAACAATCTATAAATTAGCTGAACTTAAAAATATAATCGGCTTAAAAGATTCAAGTGGGGATATAAAACAAACTATGTCCTTATTATTAAACCCTCCAAAGGATTTTTCAATTTTAACTGGAGAAGATTTACTTTTTTATACAACTCTTCTTTTAGGTGGACATGGTGGAATCCTGGCTTCCGCTCACTTAGAAACGGAAACCTTTGTTAGTGTCTACAATTCAATCAAAAAAAATGATCATATTACTGCACTTTCTGAGTGGAAAAAACTCGCTAAATTTATTCCACTTTTATTTGAAGAGCCTAACCCTGCTCCAATAAAATATTGCCTAAATCAACTCAGATTAATAGACTCTGCTGAAGTAAGATTGCCCTTGACTGATATATCACCTAGGCTTGTTGCTAAACTTAAGAATATACTTTAGAGGGCTATAACAAAACTAGCTCCACAAAATGGCTTAGGCCCAAAAGGTTTTAGGCCATTTTCTTTTTGCGCCAACGGGAAAATTGGGCATAATAATAGTATGATAAATCTTCAACACCAACGGTTGAGAGGTATATAAAATGTCTAAGTTAGGAGAAAAATTTCATGATAAAAATGTGTTTATACCGTATGATCAAGATCAATTGATTCTGCCAGTAAATGTAGAATTTTTGATCCTTGAAAATCATGTTGTTCGTGATGTAAATGGTACAATTGGCAAGATGAATCTGGAGCCTTTACTTGCAAAGTATCCAGGCGACCGTAGATGAACTTCAACCCTGTGATGATAAATAAAATAATTGTATATGCTTATCCTTAAATAACTTTATTTAATAATAAAATTTAGAATATCTGATAAATCATCTGTTTTAATGTAATATGTCGCTTTACCTATTGTTGCGTTGGAATAGTTGATCGCGATTGAACAACCACAATACTCAAATAGAGGAATATCTGAAGCACCATCCCCTATTGCAATACAATTATTAGGATTGATTTCATATTTATTGCAATATTCCTGTAGACATAAAACCTTACCTTTATCTCCTATATGCTCTATAATTTTCCCTGTAAACTTTCTGTCAACAATTTCATAGTCGCTGCCATAATATCCATTTAGTCCCCATATATTACAAGCAGCTTCTGCCACTTGTTTAGGGCCTGCGGTTATCAATATGCATTTGAAACCAAACTTTTGTAATGTTGTAATGACATTTAAAATATTGTTTATTGGCTTTAAGACATGATTGAATTCTATGGAGATTTTTGCAACATCAAGTCCGGAGGCTAATTTAGCTTTATGATAATCTGCTTCTATCCAGGTAAATTCTCCCTCTGCTTCTCGCTTTTCAATTTCAATAATCTCTGTAAGCTTGTTATTTAAAACGCTTAAATACATCACCGAGTGAATTTCTTTAATAAGCGTGTCGTCCAAATCAAAACATACTAGCTTTGTATCTGACATGATGGACCTCCAATATAATTTGCACATCCTATTAATTCACTCAAAATTGCATTTTTTATATTTTTCAGACCTTCATTTTCTCCATTTCCTTCACCATATGTCCAGCCAAACCCATCACCTTTATATCTTGGAAATATATGCATATGATAATGTCCAATGTCATTGAAATAGCCCCCATTTTGCATGATAGTATAACCTTCAGGATTAAATATTTTTTTCAAAGCTCTTATAGCTTTTATTGAAAACTTCATTATATGAACTGCCGCATCTTCATCTAATTCATCCAAATCAAGATAATGTTTTTTTGGTATTATCAATAAATGCCCTTCATTTATTGGATCGCTATCTAAAAATGATATTATTATTTCATCTTCATATATAATCTCTGCAGATATTTCCTTTTTCCCTATCTTACAAAATAGACACCTTTCCTCTGTACATTCCATCCAATTCATCTCCCTGCATAAACAATATTATTTTTATTAGTTTTGTTATATTAGGAAAAAAATCATTAGTATTCTCTTTTCTTAGCTGCTGTTAAATCCCAATCCACCCAGCCATACCTGCTACTTTTTGTAAAACTTATATAATTCCACAATATTCTTCAATGATAGCTTTTGAATTCAGCATATCATTTGAACTTTGTATAATTTCTAATACGATCTTACCGTCAAATCCATTCAATATATTGGTAAAAATATACTTATAATCAATATTCCCTTGTCCTAATGGTAAATGCTCATGGATCACCTCAAGATGTCTATCTGCAATATGCAGTATCTTCGGCATCTCTATTTTAATCATAGATCTAAGATGCTCATAATTATTTATATGAGCTATATCGAGAAGAAATTGAAGATGTGGATTTTCCTGAAACATAATTTCTATTTCCATTGATTCGTTAAAAATTGGATCTAATCTACTGTTATTTTCTAAGTATAAAGTAATATTTTCTTTTTCTAACTTTTCTAACGCAAACCTTACTTTCTCTGATAGTTTATATATTGTTCTTGGTTTTATCTCTTCGCTTTTACATATTGGATGGATTATTAACTCCCTATGTCCTAAGTATTTTATTATTTCAATTAGCCTTGGGATATGTTCTTCAATTTCATTTAAATCTAAAACGGCATGAATTATCGTTGGAAAGTCATATTTTCTAATTATTTCTATTGGATTTAAATCTTTTTTCAATGCAATTCCATTTCTGTCATACCATATTTGCATAAACTGAAAATGATTATTTTTAGCGAACTCTACTTCTTCACCATAAGGGTTAAAATACCTTGCTAAACAGCCTATTTGCATGAATCTGTCTCCATCCTTTCATTCTGTTCCACAGGCCTACTCTAATCTCAGAGGCTAAGCCTTTAAACATACTTCTC
>JAUQXG010000414.1 GCA_030834765.1 Lutispora sp. | reverse complement strand
CAAATCTAGCTTATGGGATAGATATTCCATTATCTTGGTACCGCCTATGCTATTTCCCTTGTTATCTAAGGCTGGACCAAAAACACCTATGCCCATCTTCCCTGGCACTGCTGCCATGATGCCTCCTCCCACACCACTTTTTGAAGGTACTCCTACTTTAATTGCAAACTCACCAGATGCATCATACATACCACAGGTCACCATAAATGTTTTTATAAGTTTGGCAACTTCTCTAGGCATGATTTGCTCCCCATTGATTGGGCTCATGCCGTTTTTTGCTAAAACTGCCCCAATCATAGCGATATCTTGGCAAGTAATTTCAATGGAGCATTGTCTGAAATATACTTCTAACACTTCATCTACATCACCATCTATTACTCCAGAATCCTTCATAAAATGTGCTAAGGATCTATTCCTATGCCCTGTCTCTCTTTCAGATTTATAAACAGACTTATTATATTGGATGCTTTCATTATGGCAAACTTTTTTAAAAAAGCTTAATAGCCTTTGAAATCGCTCTTCCACGCTGTCTCCCAAAATCATAGAATCTACTGCAATTGCTCCTGCGTTTATCATAGGGTTAAAGGGCTTACTTTGATTTATCGCTTCCAGCCTTATTATTGAGTTAAAGGAATCTCCTGTAGGCTCCATTCCAACTTTTTCAAATACATAATTTTTCCCATTATCCATGATGGCAAAAGCCAATGCAACGGTCTTTGATATGCTTTGTATGGTAAAGGGAAAATCAAAGTCCCCTTCCGCAAACCTTTTTCCGTCACAATTTATAAGTGCAATCCCTAGTTTAGAAGGATCCATTTTGCCAAGCTCAGGAATATAAGTGGCAACCTTACCTTGGTTAATATACGGTTTTGCATATTCTAATGCTTCCATTAATATTTGTTTCATAAAATTAATCACCTTATATTCAAAATTGTGTAAATCCATCCATACTATTCGACAATTTATTATTTTTTCCTTCCCCAAGGATTATTTTTCTTTTGCGAGAAGTGAAATCTTCTGGTATATATGTTATAATACCTAAATTAACAATTGAAAGGAGTACCGAATTGAAAACTCCAAAAGAAATATATAATAGAAGAAAGAAATATTATGATAGATTGATTCAAAGGCAGACTTCCTCTATAAACTTCATAAGCAATCTGCGGCTTTTCGTATTCCTATTAGGAATCACTGCTTCTATATTATTTTATTTATCTATGGTCTATATGCTATGTATTGGAGCATTCCTCCTATTTGCTGCTGTTTTTTTTGTATTAATGAATATCCATAACAAAATTATTGAAAACAAAGAGCTCGCGCGATCCTTATTCAATTCGAATACCGATGCGTTAAAAAGAATAGATGGAGATTGGCATGAATTCCATGATTGCGGAGATGATTTTAAGGATGACAAACATCCTTATTCAGACGACTTAGATATATTTGGAAAAGGCTCCCTTTTTCAATATATAAATACTGCGGTGACCTTTACAGGAAGGAATCTCTTGGCAAATCTTTTGGCTAAATCAGATAATAAACTAGATGCTATCATAAAAAGACAAGATGCTATAAAAGAGTTATCCGCTCTGGTTGGGTGGAGACAACGACTCCATGCCTATGGGATTTCAAAACAATCTCCCAATCCCGATTCATTATTCAGTTGGTCAAATATTCGCCAGCCTTTTTATTTAAAGAAAACTGTTTTGTTTGCTAGCTATATTCTACCTGGAATAACCATATGCCTGATACTTCTGGCAGCTTTTTCGCCGAATATTACATACCAGCTTCCTCTTTTAGCTATGGCAGGGCAATACCTGATTCTAAAATATAAGGCTAAGTCCAGAAATGAAGCCTTAAACACAATATCTGGGTACAATAGCAATATACAATCCTACTGGAGAATGCTTAAGCACTTTGAAAAACACCATTTTAATAGCCACTATCTTTTAACTTTAAAGAAAAAACTTATAAGCTCCGATGGAAAGTCTGCCCACCTTCAGGTTGAAAGATTGAGCTATATCCTAAATGATTTGATTTCCAATCGTCATAATTCAATATATGCTATTATCAACGTTATTACCCTATGGGATTATCACTGTATGATCGCTTTAGAGAATTGGAAGAACAAATCAGGACATCTAATCAAGGAATGGATTGATGTGATAGGCGAGCTAGAAGCTCTTTCAAGCCTTAGCATAGTAAGCTTTGATCATCCTAATTGGATTTTCCCTACTATAAAGGATGCTGCAAATTCGGATAATATGATTGCTGCAAAAGCTATGGGACATCCCCTGCTGCCTGATAGTCGGGTATACAATGATCTGCATATAGGTGAAGCCAACAAAGCGCTGCTTATTACCGGCTCCAACATGTCTGGTAAAAGCACATTGCTTCGAACTTCAGGAATCAACTTGGTATTGGCCTATTCAGGAGCTTCAGTTTGTGCGGAGGCTTTTACCTGCTCTATCATGGAACTATATACTTGCATGAGAATAAGGGATGATTTAGAAAATAGTATCTCCTCCTTTTATGCCGAAATACTCCGAGTAAAAATGATTGTAGAAGCAGCAAAAACAAAGAAAAATATTTTCTTTTTATTAGACGAGATATTCAAGGGCACCAATTCTCAAGACAGGCACATGGGAGCAAAGCTTCTTATAAAGCAGCTTTTAGACTGTAAAACCATTGGTCTGATCTCCACTCATGATCTTGAACTTGGAGATTTGGAACAAGAAAGTCATGGCAATATCAAAAACTATCATTTTAGAGAATACTATGAAAATGATAAAATACATTTTGACTATAAACTGCATCCTGGAATTTCGACTACTAGAAATGCAATGTACTTGATGAAAATGGCTGGTATAGATATAAAAGAAGAAACCATATAAACACTTGACAAACAATGTATGCCCGTATTATACTTTACAATAATTAAATATAATAAAATGCAATGAAAAGGAAGAGTAAGCAGTACTTATATTTTAGAGAGCCGATAAGGGTGTAATATCGGTATATAAGCTGTTGAAGGAAGCCTTAGAGCAGATGCTGAAAGTTTTAGTAAGCAATACGGTTTCCTGACGTTAACAGGCTAAGAGGGTGCGGCATAAATACTAAGGCATTTATGTTCATCAATTTAGGTGGTACCACGGAAGTAAGGTCTTTCGTCCTATTATGGATGAAGGACTTTTTTTATTTTTAAGAGCAAAGGAAGGAGTTAAGATGGATAAAAATAAACAGTTTGCTGAATTGCTATTTCCCCATATTGATAAGACACCAGAATATTATGAGAATCTTTACCCTGCAAGAAATATATCTGAGGATGCTAAGGTTACTAGAGTTGCTCCCAGTCCCACAGGCTTTGTTCATATAGGTGCGTTATATGCAGCACTTATTAATGAAAGATTGGCCCATCAAAGTGGTGGTGTATTTTACTTAAGAATCGAGGATACAGACAAAAAACGTGAATTGGAGGGCGGTGTTTCAGAAATTGTGACCTCCTTTGGAAACTACCAGGTAATGTTTGATGAAGGAATGACTGGTGAAGATACAGAAAAAGGCATATATGGTCCTTATAAGCAAAGCAGCAGAAAAGAAATATATCAAACCTTTGCAAAAATGTTGGTGGAAAAAGGCTATGCCTATCCTTGCTTTTGCAGTGAAGCGGATCTAAATGCCATTCGATCAAGGCAAGAGGAAACAAAACAAAATCCTGGTTATTATGGTGAATACGCTGTTCACAGAAATTTAACCCTAGAGGATATAAAAAAAGAGATTGATCATGGTAAGACATTTGTATTGAGATTAAAATCTCCAGGAGCTCCAGAAAACAGGATAGTAATTGAAGATTTAAGAAAAGGTGCAGTAGAAATGCCCGAAAACCATCAAGATATCGTACTCTTAAAATCTGACGGTATCCCAACCTATCACTTTGCTCATGCCATAGATGACCACCTTATGAGGACCACCCATGTCATAAGAGGAGACGAGTGGCTGTCCTCTGCACCGATACATGTTCAGTTATTTGAAGTATTAGGATGGCAAAAACCTCATTATGCTCACTACTCCCCAGTGTTAAAATTAGATGGGGATTCCAAAAGAAAGCTTAGCAAGAGAAAAGACCCTGAAGCAGCTGTAAGTTATTATAGTGAAGAAGGCTTCCCTGTTGAATCAGTTATAGAATATCTTTTGAATTTGATAAATTCCAACTATGAAGAGTGGAGAATGGCTAATCCCACAGTATCAAGCACTGAATTTATAGTAGACCTTGCTAAGATGGGAACTGGCGGCGCACTATTTGATATAGTAAAGCTTACAGATATCAGCAAAAATAGAATAGCTCTTATGTCTGCTGATCAGATTTATGATATGACCTTTGAATGGGCACAGAAATACGATGCAGCATTATATGAACAGATGAAAAACAATGAGGAATATACACGAGCTATATTCAATATAGAAAGAACCAACGAAAAACCTAGAAAGGATATCTCCAAGTGGTCTGATGTAAAAGATTATCTAGGTTATTTCTATGACAGCTGGTTTGACTCCTATACAAAGGAAGGCTATGAATTCCCAGAAAATCTTTCTAAAGATGATATAACAGCAGTCCTTGAAGTCTACAAAACAATCTACAACAAAGCCGATGATAAGGACACCTGGTTCGAAAGGGCAAAGGATGCGGCAGAAAAGCTTGGCTTCGCAAGAGATGCTAAGACCTACAAAAAGAACAAGGAAAGTTTCAAGGGCCATATAGGGGATTTTATGAGTGTGATCAGAGTTGCTATATCAGGGAGAAAAAACACTCCTGATCTTTATGAAATACTGGATGTCATGGGTACAGAAAGAATATTCTCCAGATTTGACAAGTCCATAGGATAAAAAAGATAATGACAGGTGCTTAAGCACCTGTCATTATCTTTTTATTCTTTATTGATTTTAATCAAAATATAGATAGGATCTTTGGGCAAAGTTGGTTTTCTTCCACCATTTCTT
>JAUQXG010000413.1 GCA_030834765.1 Lutispora sp. | reverse complement strand
TATAAGGATGTTATTACTGAAGAGAATATTAGAAATACCTACCAGGTAAATGCTATCGTAAACTACGAAGGAGATATACCTGTGGTGATTCCTTTGAGTGTGAGGTATTAGAATATTAAAAAAGGAAAAGCCTCCTAATTTGGCAAATAGGCTTGACAGCGACCATCACCAAAAGGAGGCTTTTCAATACTTAAATTTTTATGATATTTTTTTCAATGGTTTCAGACTATCTCTAATGGCTTGCCATATAATTAAATCTTATTCTATATTATTTGTCCTGCCATGTAATGATAAATCATGGGTTTCAAAAATAATATCTTCACTGCAGCTAGGGCATTTTTTACTTAGACAAGCGTTTTCTGAGAAGCTCCACCCTTCAAATATTTCAATATCCTTTTCTTTAATGAGTTCGTATCCGAAATAATCTTCTAGTTGGACTTCTCCTATTATATCGTAAAATTTACCTTTAATTTTCGTTACAATGTGGGTATAGTCTTTATCATCTTTATTATTTTTTACTTTATATCCTTCCGCATCTGGATATAAAAGTTTTAGTATTTTATAAAATTGATAGCATCCACCAAAAGTATATATTGTTTCAATGTAACCATCTGACTTTCTTAAAGCCTCTATAAATTCTATTGGTTCCAGCAATGTATCACCTCTTTAGCACCGCATTCTAGCATTTAAATTTTATTCATAACAGCTTCTTCCTATGATAATATTTATCTGTGTTATCATCATATATCATATGCTTTGAATATCCTTCAATATACTCATTATAGCTAGTTTTATTTGTTTTTTCAAATCTACTTTTCTTCTATTCACCTTTCTGACTCAGCTCTAAAATTTCATGAAAAAGGATGCCATTATACGTTTCGATAACGGCATCCAATAATTCCTGCAAAATTTTATAACTCTCTTGTTCTTATTTCTTTTGCGATTCTATCTACAAATGCATCAACTGATATGACACCTTCGTCGCCGTTCTTTCTGCTTCTTACTGCTATTTGTTTGTTTTCTACTTCTTTTTCACCTATCACTAGCATGAAGGGAACTTTTTCTAATTGAGCTTCACGAATCTTGTAACCGATTTTCTCATTCCTTATATCAAGCTCCACTCTTATTCCATTATCCTTTAGTGTATCAGCTACTTGTTTTGCATATTCATGATATTTTTCTGATATTGGCATAACTTTAGCTTGTATTGGTGCCAGCCAAGTTGGAAATGCTCCTGCATACTTTTCTATAAGCATTGCCAGTGTTCTTTCATAGCAGCCTATGGATGTTCTATGAATAACATATGGATGCTTTTTCTCTCCATCTTTATCTATATAAGTCATACCAAATCTTTCAGCCAGTGCAAAGTCTATTTGTACAGTGATGATTGTATCTTCCTTGCCATGTACATTCTTGAACTGAATATCAAGCTTCGGTCCATAGAATGCTGCTTCTCCTTCGGCTTCCTTATAATCGATCCCCAAATGGTCAAGTATTGTTTTCATTTGGCCTTGTACATCTTCCCAAGCCTCTGCTGCGCCAATGTATTTTTCTTTATTGTTAGGATCCCATTTTGAGAATTGATAGCTTATATCATTTTCTATCCCAAGTGTTTTCATGAAATAGTTTATTAAATCTACAACACCTCTAAATTCTGCTTCTAGATGATCTGGTGCACAGACTAAATGCCCTTCTGATATAGTGAACTGTCTAACACGAATAAGTCCGTGCATTTCACCAGAAGCTTCATTTCTAAATAGTGTTGAAGTTTCTCCATATCTTATAGGCAGATCTCTGTAGCTGTGAAGATCATTATTATATATAGTAAACTGGAATGGACAAGTCATTGGACGAAGTGCTAAAACTTCCTTATCCTTTTCTTCATCTCCAAGTACAAACATTCCTGATTTGTAATGTGACCAGTGTCCAGACATCTTGTACAAATCACTTTTTGCCATTAAAGGAGTTTTTGTTAAAACATAACCTCTTCTTTCTTCCTCATCCTCAACAAATCTTTGAAGTATTTGTACGATCTTTGCTCCCTTTGGCATTAACAGTGGGAGTCCTTGGCCTATTACATCTGATGTAGTGAAAAGCCCAAGCTCTCTTCCAAGCTTATTGTGATCTCGTTTTTTAGCCTCTTCTATTCTTTCTAAATGCTCATCTAAGTCTGCTTTTTTTGTAAAGGAAGTTCCATAGATACGAGCTAACATTTTATTTTTCTCGTTGCCTCTCCAATAAGCTCCAGCAGTCTGAGTAAGCTTGATAGCCTTTACTTGTTTTGTATTCATAAGGTGTGGTCCTGCACAAAGATCAACAAATTCTCCTTGTTTGTAGAAAGAGATAATCGCATCTTCTGGCAAATCCTGAATAAGCTCAACTTTATAAATCTCACCTTTTTCTTCCATAAACTTGATTGCTTCTTCTCTTGGAAGCTCAAACTTTTCTATTGGCTGCTCTTCTTTTACGATCTTTCTCATCTCTTCTTCGACTT
>JAUQXG010000412.1 GCA_030834765.1 Lutispora sp. | reverse complement strand
GGTAGTCTCTGTAGCAAAAGCGGCAAAAATACACAATTTTATTACCCAGCTGCCACAAGGCTACAACACCATCCTCAATGATGAGGGCATGAACATTTCACAAGGTCAAAAGCAGCTGCTCACCATTGCGAGAGCTATGCTCCTTGATTCTAAAATATTAATCCTTGATGAAGCTACCTCTAATGTAGATACACTCACCGAGTTAAAGATTCAAGGAGCCATGCGCAAATTGATGCAAGATAAGACCTGCTTTATCATCGCTCACCGCCTATCTACCATTCAAAATGCGGATGTTATTTTGGTAGTACAAGATGGAAAAATTGTAGAGCAAGGAAATCATCAAGGGCTTTTGCAACTCAATCAGGTTTATGCAGAGCTCTATCATTCACAGTTTCAGTAAAGAAAAAGCAGCAGAAAGCATATTTTATATTCTATGGAAGACTTTATTTTTATCAGCTACTTGGTTATAAACTTCTTTCCATCCTTCTTACAAAGTTGGAGAGCCAAGTGTCTTCCATGCATTCCCGCTGTCGGAATTCCACCTCCAGGCTGTACCCACTGCCCTATCATATAAAAGTTATTTAGACCGGGAAGGGTTCTCTTCATCTTAACATTAAAATTTTCAACTGTTGGAATAAAGCCCTCAAAGCTTGCTTTCCAGTTGTTTGTGTATCTAACAAAAGTATAAGGGGTTGCTATGTCCCATATCTCTACTTTGTCTTCTACCTCTCCAAATTTCTTTTCAAGTCTGTCAATGACCTGTTGTGCAACCCTATCCTTTTCCTGCGCATATTTTTCTGGATTTTCCTTTTTAAGCTCAGTCCAGTATTCATAATCTGCATCAAAATACATGGTAACAGCAGTTTTACCCTTTGGCGCAAAAGTAGGATCAAAGTTATATATCTTTATACCAATTTCATTTGAAGTATTTTGAGGATCAATATATAGAGGTTCATCTATAGAAAAATGATAGGTTATTGCATCGGGTATATTGGCAAACTCTCTGGCAATACCTAATGACACCTGCATAATAGAAGGAAAGAGCTTAAAGTTGTTGTAATATCCCTCAATTTCCTTATCTATAAACTCACCCTTTAGCATATTGTAAATGGTATAGTGCCCATCAGCAGCGGATACTATGATATCGGCATAATGTGTACTGCCATCTGCAAGTTCAATGCCTTTTGCTATGCAGTTATCCACAATTATTTTTTCTACTTTCGTATTATAATGTACTTTCCCGCCAAGACTTAAATACTTGTTCTCCACAGATTTGGCTAGTTCTAAGGAGCCTCCTATAGGATATCCTGCATCTTTTACGCTCAGCAAAGCAAGTGTATATAATAAGGCGGTTACTGGCATCTCTTCATACATACCAATTAATCTTACAAAATTTGCTTTTAAAAAAGGATTTCGGAATTTGTTTTGAAGATCACCTAATGATAATTTCCCCAACTTTCTCATAACCTTAGCCAATGGAAAGGCTTTCAGCCCAAACTTGGTTAGTTCAGCTATATTCAACATTTCTTGGGATTTTAAAACAGGCAGATCTATTTTGCTGAAAACTTTTATTCCTTTTATAAATTCCTCAATGAGCTCTTTATCCTCAGGGGCAAATTTCAGTAATTCTTCTTCAAGCTTATCAGGATTCACATAAACAGAGAAACTTCTTCCATCTTCTAATTCAGTATGCTTAAATATCTCATGATCTACAATCATTTTGTCCTGAATTAACCCAAGCTCCTCCCAAATGGTATACATTTCACTTCCTGGACTTGATCCACATAACCAATGGATACAACCATCAAAAGTATAGCCCTTCCGCTTCCAACCTGTGCATAGCCCTCCAGGAATATTGTGCATTTCAAAGATTTCCGTCTGGTATCCGTTCATTTGAAGATAAGCCCCAGCAGAAAGTCCTGTCATCCCACCGCCAATAATAATTACCTTTTTATTCTCCATATCATCATCCCCAATATATTAATAATATCATTATAATAGAATATTAAGGAAAATCCTAGAAAGTCCATACATATTAAATCATTTTTTTAATGATGAAAATATAAAACCCCTATTATTATGGGAATAGCATAATAATAGGGGCTAATCATCTATAAATAAGGCTCTCATAGACAATGATGATAACATAATAACTAATAAAAGTCTGGAAATATATTATTTTACAGCAGGTATCACATAATCCGATATAATATCCTGGGTATTGGCTTTATCTATGGCAGCAGACTGTACATTGGCTGTAACCACTACTACCATATCCAATTCAGGAATAACCACTATTTTTTGCCCTCCAGAGCCAATTGCACTATAAGCAAAATAGTCCTTGTTATGCACTTTATCTTTTATGGTCTGTACCCAAAACAAATATCCGTAATCCATTTCTGGATCTACTATGATTTGCCTTTTTGTGGATTCTACAATCCATTCTTTAGGTATGATCTGCTTTCCATCCCACATCCCATCTCTGAGATACAAATAACCGAATCTAGCCATATCCACAGGCTTCATATATAAGCCACTGCCTCCACCATAATACCCCTTTTGATCAACATCCCATTTTTTTATTGACATTCCTATCTGGCTGAAGAGGAATTGATCAGCAAAGTCTATGGTCTTCATTTTTGATGTCTTGGTAATGATGCCTGACAGAAAATGAGTTAATCCCGTGTTATAAACAAATTTTGTCCCAGGTTCATCGGTCAAAGGTCTTTTTATGGCATAATCAAGCCAGTCTCCGCTGGAAAAATATGCACTATAATTATCATCGATGGCTTCTAATCCGCCGCTCATGGTCAAAATATTTTTTATGGTAATTTCCTTTTTCTGATTGTTATCCACTTCCGCAAAATATTCAGAAAAAAAGCCGGCCATATTCTGATCCACATTTTGAATAAGCTTTTCTTTCAGCGCAATACCTGTTAAAGCTGACATTACACTTTTCGTCACTGAATAAATAGGATTGGCACTATCTTTATTCATACCTTGATAATATTTTTCATATATCAGATAACCATGTCGAACAACTAAAAGGCTATAGACATTTGGATAATTTTCGTTTATTCTTTTGCCTGCATCAGAAAGAATTTTGTTGTCTACTCCTTGCTCTTCAGGGGTTGATATACTCCATTCTTCCGTAGGCCATGGAGCTGTTTCAATAATACCAACTTTATCAGGGGTTTCGGCCTTATTGGCACACCCTCCTGCAAAAGGTAAAATAAAACATAGTATCAAGATGCTAAATAGTCTTTTCATATTTTTTCAGCTCCTACTAAATATTCTTTTCCTTCAGGTATTTATAAACATAGTGTGAATCAGAATATATTCCATCTATCTTCATGATATAGTTTATGCAATAAGGAGTTTATCCCATAGATAATTTATCGCTTTTCTTTTACAGGCAGAAGCAGATCCAACTGCATTCCCTCCGGTTCTGTATTGTTTGTATTTACATGGCTTATATAGTTCAGATGTTCTTCCAAAAGACCATACATGCATTCACCATTATCGCTTAATAAGTTGGGCTCATAGCTGGAATTGTTATGGGCCCATTCCCACAGCCAATCCCACTCATGAAAGTTGCCCATGGGAATCATATGTGCAGCATATAATCCGCCTTTAAACTGTTTCTTTACAAGGGGAGGCGGAACCTCCATATCATCAGGAATTGTTACCCACATTTCATATCCGTGAGCACCACTTTCATCTACGGGATTTGGGTGATTAAACCCATAATGCCGCAAATCCGGTTTGATTTTGAACAATCCTTTTTCTTTTACAAATTTATCGAGGAGTCCACCTGCGGTCTGTTCAGGGTCTTCTCCAATATAATGGCTTGCTGCAACAGTTGCAGGGGGCAAATAGATAATCCTCACATCTTTTAATTTAGATAAGTTTTCACTTGCCTTGTTTAAATCCTCCATTGACTTTTCCTCCTTGAAATGAATTTTAGTTAGGGTTAAAGAATCAATCACTTTAAGAATCGATTTATCATTCAACAAATCAAGTTTGATTTGTACTTCGGCTTTTTCCTGTAAGCTTTTTATAAAAGTAGCTAATATTGATCGAATGGTGGTGAGCGCTATTATTTCATCATTTATTTCATTTACGTTTTGCCTAAATACTTCAATAGCAACAGTTGCATCATGATTTTTTAAGATATCACCGATTTGCTTTAAAGGTATTCTCAGTTTTCTCAATATGATTATTTGCTGCAATCGTAAAAGCGAATGCTCGTCATATACTCGATAGGCATATTCATCTTTCTTCTGGCTTTTCAATAGACCGATTTGCTCATAATAGCGAAGAGTTCTCCCAGAGATATCAAAACCCTTTGAAACCTGACTTATTGTTTTTAATTCCATTCTTACCCTCCTTTCTTGACATTAGTATAAAGGATGACACGACGTCAAAGTCAATGGTATCA
>JAUQXG010000411.1 GCA_030834765.1 Lutispora sp. | reverse complement strand
TTCCGTATCAATATTTGAGGTAGCTTCATCTAATACAAGTATTGCAGGGTCAAAGGCTAAGGCTCTTGCAAAGGCAAGAAGCTGTCGCTGCCCGGAGGATAAAGTGGAGCCTCTTTCCTTTACTTCTTCGTTGAACCTATCAGGAAGCTTATCAATAAACCTATCTGCATTTACGAATTTTGAAACTTCTTCAATCTTTTCATCGGTTATATCATTATTATTAAGTCTGATGTTTCCTTTAATATTGCCAGTGAATAGGAATACATCTTGTAAAACTACGCCGATTTGTGATCTTAGCTCATACTTATCAACTTCTCTTATACTTTTCCCATCAATAAATATATCTCCCTTTTGCATATCATAAAGCCTTGTAATTAGATTGATGATAGAGGTTTTACCAGCACCAGTAGCTCCTACAAAGGCGATGGTCTCTCCTGGATTTATAGCAAAGGTGATATCTCGCAGTACCCAGTTTTCTTTTTCATAGGCGAACCATGCATCTTTAAATTCTATTTTTCCTTTTATTCTTCCAAGGGGTAGGGGGCATTCAGGATTTTTTATATTTTCTTCTTCATCTAGAAGTAAGAATATTCTTTCCGAGGAAGCCATTGCTGATTGAAGGATATTAAACTTTTCAGACAAATCATTGATTGGCTTAAAAAATTGATCTATATAATTTATAAATGCAAATAGAACTCCGAAAGGAATTGCATCATTTAGCACTTGTCCCCCACCATACCAAATCAATAGGGCTAAAGCAAAGGAGTATATCAAATCCATAGAAGGTCTAAACACTGCAAAGACCAAAAGCTCTTTCATGCTTGCTTCTCGATACTCTTTATTTATATGAAAAAACTCATCGCTTTTAAAATCTTGCTGATTAAACATCTGAATTATTTTCATTCCTGAGATATTTTCACTGAGAGTAGCATTGATTTTGGCAAGCTTTACCCGTACTAGCCTAAAAGCTTTTCTGGATTGTTTTCTAAATATTGATACTGAAACGATGATGAGAGGCATTGCAATAAAGCTTATGAGTGCCAGCTTCATATTCATTTGAAGCATGATCAGTACAATACCCACAAGCATAAGAATATCCTTAAAAAGATTGACTAGAACGGAGGTATACATTTCATTCAGATTTTCCATATCATTTGTTACTCTAGTGACAAGCCTTCCTACAGGGTTTTTGTCAAAGAAAGCGAGACTCATCCTTTGAATATGTGAAAAGAGCTCTTGGCGCATATTATATATAATTTTTTGTCCAGTATAATTCAATAAATATATTTGTATATAGTTAAATACAAAGCCTCCAATTATGGTTGTTAAAAAAATAAGAGAAATATTTTGAAGTCCCTGCTTATCTGAGTTGGCCATATAATCATCAATTGCTATTTTAATCAGATAAGGTCTGGCTAAGTCAGTTAAAGTAATAAAAAATAAAAGTACAAAACACAAAGAGATTAAACCTATGTAAGGCTTTACATATTTCAACAGCCTTTTAAAAAGTCTGATATCAAAGGCTTTGCCCAGATCATCTTCTTCTTTGAAGTTGCTCATTGATGTCCCCCCTATTCTGCTTTTTGAATTTTTTCTTCCAGCAATTGCTTTTCGTACATTCTGTTATAAGCTCCGCCCAGAGCTACAAGCTCATCATGGGTACCCCGTTCTATGATACGCCCTTCCTCTAATACGATTATTTCGTCAGCTGATTTAATGGTTGATATTCTATGGGCTATCACGATGGTTGTCCTGTTTTTCATCAGATGCTTAAGACTTTGAAGCACCTTTTCTTCTGTCTTTGTATCTACAGCAGAAAGACTATCATCCATGATCAGTATCTTAGGATTTTTAGCCAGAGCTCTTGCAATAGAAACCCTTTGCTTTTGCCCTCCTGATAGAGTGATTCCCCTCTCGCCAAGTATCGTGTCAAATTTATTAGGAAATTCCATGATATCATGATAAATCTCTGCTGACCTTGCAGCATTTTCTACGGTATTATTGTCCATGGTGATATCTGAAAAGGCGATATTATCCCGAATGCTTGAGGAGAAAAGAAAGTTATCTTGGGGGATACAGCCTATGTGTTTGCGCAGTAATGTCAAAGGAAGCCGGTTGATATCGTGACCTCCTATGAATAAGCTATCTTTTTCAATATGATAAAGCCGAAGCAAAAGACTTGCTAATGTAGTTTTCCCACTGCCAGTTCTTCCTACGATGGCTAGGGTTTTTCCTTTTTCTAGCTTTATATTAATATTGGATATAGCAGGAACACTGCTGCCGGGATATGTAAAAGTTAAATCTTTAAATTCTATTGTTTCCTTGAAGTCACCTATATTCAATACATCAGGAGCATCGATGATTTCAGGTTCTGTATCAAGTATTTCATTTATCCTTGACATGGAAGCGGCTCCTCTTTGAAGCATGTTTACAACCCAGCCCAT
>JAUQXG010000410.1 GCA_030834765.1 Lutispora sp. | reverse complement strand
CAACAGAAAATATAGACAGCAAAGTAAAAGATATAGAGATCATAAATCAAGAAGAAAGAAAAACACTATTAGAAGAATTCAACGATACCTATGCAGACTACCCAAGAGATAAGACAATACATGAGCTATTTAAAGAGCAGGCGAAGAAGACACCGGATAACATAGCCCTTACATTTGAAGATCGCAATATGAGCTATAGAGAGTTGGATGAAAAGTCGGATGCACTTGCACATGTACTTAGAAATAAGGGAGTAGAGCCTGATAAAATAGTAGGGATAATGATAGAGCGATCCATAGAAATGATCGTAGGAATATTGGGGATATTAAAGGCTGGAGGAGCATATCTGCCTATAGATCCAACCTATCCCAAAGACAGGATTGTATATATGCTTGAAGACAGCGGTGCGGAAGCGTTATTGATACATAATCATACAATGAATAGAGTAAGCTTCGATAAAATAATAATAAATATTGAGGACTCTAATTTATACTGCAATGAAACAATAAAAACAGAGGAAAACATAAATAAACCAAATGATCTTGCATATGTAATATATACATCAGGAACTACAGGGAAGCCAAAGGGAGCAATGATAGAGCACAGGAATGTAGTAAGGCTCATGTTTAACGATCGGATGCAGTACGATTTCAATGATAAAGATGTATGGACAATGTTTCATTCATATTGCTTTGATTTTTCAGTCTGGGAAATGTATGGTGCATTACTGTATGGAGGCAAACTTGTCATAATCCCTAAGCTTACTGCAAGGGATACGGAAAAGTACTTGGAAACTTTGAAAAAGGAAAGAGTGACTGTATTAAATCAGACACCTACTGCATTTTATAACCTTATAAATGAAGAACTAAAATGTAAGGACAGAGGGCTTGAATTAAGATATGTAATATTCGGGGGAGAGGCACTAAAACCCGGTATATTAGCAGGATTTAAAAAGAAGTATTCAAATACCAAGCTGGTAAACATGTATGGAATAACAGAAACAACAGTACATGTAACCTACAAGGAAATAGGAGAATATGAAATAGAAAACAACATAAGCAATATAGGAAAACCAATACCTACACTAACAGCTTATATACTAGATAAGAACATGGAGCTTTTACCTGTGGGCGTAGCAGGCGAACTGTGTGTAGGTGGAGCAGGACTGGGAAGAGGCTACTTAAACAGAGAAGAACTAACAAAAGAAAAGTTTATAGAAAATCCATTGGAGCCGGGAGAAAGACTATACAGATCAGGAGACCTGGCAAGATGGCTGGCCGAAGGAGAATTAGAATACCTTGGCAGGATAGATCAACAGGTAAAAATAAGAGGACATAGAATAGAGCTGGGAGAAATAGAAAGCAGTCTTTTATCCCACAAGGAAATAAAGGATGTATTGGTTATTGTAAAAGAAGATGAAGTAGAGAACAAATACCTATGCGCATATATAGTGGGAGAGCGAGAGCTGACCGTAGGAGAACTGAGAGAACATCTGTCAAAAGAGCTTCCAGAATACATGCTGCCGCCATATTTTATACAAATAGACAAAATGCCCTTGAATGCAAACGGAAAAGTAGATAGAAAAGCATTGCCCTCTGTGGACGGGAAGATAAACACAGGAGTAGAGTATGTAGCACCGAGAAATGATATAGAAGAAAAACTTGTTTTAATATGGCAGGAAGTATTGGGAGTGGAAAGAGTAGGTATAAAGGATAACTTCTTTACATTAGGAGGAGACTCAATAAAAGCCATACAAGTATCAGCACGTTTGCAAAGATATGAGCTGAAGCTTGCTACAAAATACTTGTTCCAGAATCCTACAATAGGAGAGCTAAGCAGATATATAGAAAAGAACAAAATAACAGCAAGTCAAAGTATAACAGAAGGAAAGTTCGAACTGACTCCAATACAAAAATGGTTCATAGAAGAGGATATTCAAGACAAACATCACTGGAATCAATCAGTGATACTATACAGCAAGACAGGCTTTGAAGAAGAAAAGCTTAGAATAGTATTTGAAAAACTTATAGAGCACCATGATGTACTCAGAAGCATTTTCATAAAAGAAGAAGGACAAATCGTAGGAATAAACAGAGGCATAGAAGATAAATTATTTAGCCTTGATGTAATGGATATGAAGGACCATAAAGAAGCAACTAAAATACAAAAAGGAATGAACCTTACAGAAGGACCGCTAGTAAGACTTGGACTATACAAGACAAAGGAAGGAGACCATTTACTCATAGCAATACATCATCTTGTGGTAGATGGAGTGTCATGGAGAATACTGCTTGAAGATTTTGAAACAGCATACAGACAAATAGAAAAAGATATGCCAATAAAACTTCAAGAAAAAACAAACTCATACAAGGAATGGTCGGAGAAACTAACAAAGTATGGGGAAAGTGAAAAGCTGCTAAAAGAAACAGCGTATTGGAGAAGTATAGAAGAAACAGAGATAGATAGATTCATAGAAGAGAGAGAAAAAAGCAATAGAGTAAAAGACAGCAAAACCATAACAATAGAGCTTACAAGAGAAGAAACACAAAGGCTTACAAAAGATGTACATAAGGCATATAACACAGAGATAAACGACATATTGCTTACAGCATTAGGACAGGCAGTAAAGAAATGGAGTGGAAAGAAAAAGATACTCATAAGCCTTGAAGGACATGGAAGAGAAGAAATAATAGAAGACATAGATATAACAAGAACAGTAGGCTGGTTTACATCCATGTATCCAGTTTTGTTGGATATGTCAGAAGAAAAGGATATAGGGTATGAAATAAAAAAGACAAAAGAAATGCTAAGAAAAATACCAAACAAGGGAATTGGATATGGAGTACTAAAATACCTTGTATCTGAAGAAAAAAGAAAAGGACTGATATTAAAAAGAAAACCAGAGATAAGCTTTAATTACCTGGGTGAATTCATAGAGGAAAAGAAGGCTTCACAGTTTGAGCTATCAAACATGGAAGCTGGCCAGACCATGAGTATGAATGGTGAAAGGACTCATGCTCTTGACATCAATGGTATGGTAATTGGAGGCAGATT
>JAUQXG010000409.1 GCA_030834765.1 Lutispora sp. | reverse complement strand
TATCTTTTATTTCAAGAAGCTCAGTGTTTAGATTTTTATAACTTGTCTTTGTCATATTCTGCTTGGAAAGATAGACTTTTTTAAGTTCTTCCATTTGTGAAGAAGAAATTATTATGTCTGGGTATTCAGCCATTAGTTTTTCAGTATTACCTTGTTTCATTAGCTCTAATGCTGGCTTTAAAAGTTGTAAACTATCTTTTGCGACTGACATAATTATTTTCTTGTCAATTTTCTCTCTTCCAGTGGTTATTGCTCTCCATTGAGCAAGTATAAATAGCTTTATAGCAATATCTATAATACCACAGGATTCTTCATAAAGTATGTTGCTTATTTCTTTAGTAATAGGACTTTCAACTATTGTCCATTGGTATTTAGATAGAGCATTCATTAACTTGAACCACTCGTGATCGTTTGAAATTGGCAACCATGTTTTATCACCCTCCCCAGTGCCCCTGCGTCCATTACAAAATGCCTTAGAAATAGGTCCCATAGCAAGATGAGTGCCAATTAAAACTATAGGTATTCCAATGCTATTTACTAATTCTACAAAAAAGTTTAACATTTTTTGAGATCCGCCACTTTTAGCTTGATTTAAGTTTTGCATCTCATCAATTACTAGAACTCCAAGGCCATGTAATAGGGCTACTTGCGCCATTCTGGGAATCATTGATTCGGTTGATCCGTGAGCAAATGATGAAAAATAATTTGAGTCAATTAACTGATCTATTGCATGGAAGAATTTAAGGCATAACCCTTTTACTCCACCATCGAAAGGGCAATCTAGCTTTAACCATACAATCTGTTTTGAAAAGAGCTTTATGCCCTTATATTTGGTATGTAAAATAACTTGAGGATATTGCAAAAGAATCTTTTCAATACATGTGGTCTTTCCAGAGCCACTCATACCAATTATCACAAATCCACTGGCAGTTGATCTTTCTTGCGCATATTCAGAAAAATAACTGAGATCCCTATTTGTTACTGCATCTGACCCTGCATTAAGCATCCTTACATATTCGGGGGTCATTGGATTTCTGGAAATGGATGTATAGCCATGTCTAATCATCCTTGAAAATCTTTGCTCCATATCAATATGGTCTGAGAGCGGTTCAATTAGTTCTTTTAATCTCTCTACGCAATGCAATCTAATATGTGGTGGTAAGTTTCTTTCTTCTAAATCAAAGTAAGGGTGAAATCTTAAGGCATGCTTAGCATCATCTGGAGATAATATCGGAGGTAGGGATTCTATAAAAGGATTTCCAATGTATTCGATTAATGGTTGCTCAACATAGTGAGCATAAATGGTTTTACCACATATAATAGATTTGTTTAGATAAAAATCATAATTTGCCATTTTATTAGATTCCTTTATTAATCGTATTTTGCCGGAGCGATATATTCATCCTGAGATTGGCAATTTGTTGCTTCATTACTAGATTCGCTAGGTTGTTCCTTACCCAAAATAAATGCTTCTGACTCCCTATTCAAATCTTTTTCTTCTTTGGTTGCTTGTTTGATTTGTAAAATTTTCTGTCTGTCAGATATAGATGAGGTGTTTTTATTTGTTAGATTAACACCAGTTTCGACTATATGATCAATATGAGCATTTAATTTGGATTTATCCTGTGTTTCCTCATATTGATAATTATACCGATCATTTTTATCATCGCCATAGTAGTCTTCCACTTCCTCATAAAACGCATTAATATATGTATACGAGGATTCTAGTAGATAGCATTTTTCATAACTTCTACCTTCATCCAGTCGGATATAAGCATATGACATCTTTCGCCGATCATATGACATTGCAATTTTCCAACTACCATTCATACGTGCTTTAATAAACCAATTTTCTTTAATAGCTGTTTCACAAGTGTAGTAGTATTTACCAAATTTTATTCCTTTATAAGTTACCAAAGCTTCACAAGAAGACATAAGATTTAGCTTAAGTATATCTTCTGAGAACTTTCTTAGCTTTCCAGTTCTATTTTCCATTCCCCAATTCCACAGATTTATGGGTATTGGTTGAATCTTATCAGCAATTTCAAATTCATTTCTATTATACCAATTCATCCGATGATTGTTATTATAATGCAGAACACATCTTAAAATTATGGTTGTGAATTCCCTCAGGGTAAGAGCTGCACCTAATCGATAATCTTTTTCACCTCTTTCTCTATATTGCTTTTTGACTGCTCCAGGCAACCATAATATGGCCGCAAGATTTAATCTTCTGAATTCATATTCGATTATACCCTTCCAATCAGCCCTATAGGGAGGGAGTATCTCAACATCTACACCAAGTGTATTTATAAGGTTTGTAGGACCTTCACCCTCTAACTCTCCTCTGTCAGCCGTAATAAGCTCAGGCATGTGCTCACATGGCCACTGTTCTTTAGTAATGGTAATTCCAAATTCTTTACAGTATTCTACTTTATCCATTCCTGCATTTGCTAAAGCCATTGCTGCACCAATCCAACTTGGACCTTCTAAGCCAACATAAATACCAGCGGTAATCCGAGCGAAAACATCTAATAAAGCGTAAATTGTAACCCTTTTTATTACGCTTTTTCTGGTAAGGCTATTTACAAGATATACATCTGCGATGGTGGCATCAATTTGGTATCTACTCCCTGGACCAAAGGCCTGATGAGTTGATTCTCCAAGAACAGCTCTATGCTTCAATTCAAATACTTTTTCTCCTTCTCGAGAAGTGATCATTTCAGCTATATCAATGTCTTTTCTGCACCAATATTTGAATTGCTCAAAAGTAGGAAGTTGAGAAGGTGGCTTTAGTGTAGGAACAAGTACTCCATCTTCCTCAACATATCCAATAATATATTGCCTAGCAAGCATTTTTTCATATGCATATTTTAAAGGATACTTTTCAAATGTATTGTAAAAGTCTTTTATACCTTTCTTAAACTCTTTGTTGTCATTAGCAGTAATATTAATTCCACTCTTAGGATCAATATCATGCTTTCTATTCCTTCCCCTCTTAATTAGTCCTTGGCTTTTTTCTATACCTTTACCACCGCATGCATCATAGTTAGGCAAGA
>JAUQXG010000043.1 GCA_030834765.1 Lutispora sp. | reverse complement strand
AAAAAGACATATAAGAACCTGGGGCAGAATAAAATAATTGTGAAGCAAGTCCTTAGAATAAGAGTGATGCAAACAAAGGAATTATATCTTGGAGGGAGGAAAAACCTCTTGATTTATAAACAGCTTTATAAAAAGATTCGTTTTATTCACAAACTGTCTGAAGAACAGAAGATATTATTGGTGTATAGATATGCATCATTGTTAATCACTTCTTTATTTTACTTTGTAAGTGAGATAAACCATACAGTTGAAAGAAAATTATTTATCATGATTTGTATAGGGGCTTCATCAATTATATTGAACTATTTATATATCAAAAAGAAAGATGATGCCATCATTATAAACTTGCTGGTTTTTATAGAAACCATAGGCAATTCTATTATACTTATACCTTTAGGAGGACTGAGCAGCCCCTATGTATGGTATGCATTGAACACCATATTTATCGCAGCAGTGATGCTAGAAAGAAAATACTGCTGGTTAAATCTATTTGCTTACATGATTTCCACAATATTGATAACCCACTTAATTTTTAACAATAGGCATCAGAGACTGACAGACCTAATGAAGCAGCAGTCAAATCTCATGATAAGTTTTGTTTTGATTACCATAGCAATTCTATTGCTATCAAGATATATAAAAGAAATTAAGAAGGAGCGAATAAACCTTATAAAGACCAATAGAGAATTAATGTCTGCCAATGATCAAGTAAAAGAATCAATGGATCATATTATGGAGCTTTATCAATCGGTACAATTACTTTCCTCTTTAAGAAGTAAAAGTGATTTGATTGCCATGATTCTAGAACATACAAAAAATATTACAAAGAGCGATTTAGCAATATTTTATGATTTTTCTCAATATGAAAAAGAGGTAGCTTTTGATACGACAAAACAAGACACGCAATTAGAGGATCTATTAAAATCAACAGTATTGAAAACATGGGATCAGATCATATATACAAGTGACCCCATTGAGATTCATATAGAAAATAAAATTTATCTTTTTATTTCAGTAAAATCAAATTATATGATATACGGGATATTGGGCATTGAAGTTGCAGGATATAAAGAAAGACTTGAGAAGATGCAGAGCGTAGAACAGTTAAAGTTTTTATCAGAATTAAGTTCTACAGCATTAGAAAGGTTTGAATTAGAACAAATAAATGAACAGCTTTTGATCACAGAAGAGCAAAATCGTATTGCCAATGAAATTCATGATAGCATATTACAGAGATTATTCAGCACATCTTTTGGGATATATGGATTAATGAAAAGATTGAACAAGATTACCATAAATGATATTCATGGCGAATTAAACATCATAAGAGGTGCCATAGATAATTCCATGAAGGATTTAAGATCGGCAATCTATGGTCTAAGTTGGAAAAAGGGTGGTGCAGATAACTTTGTTGTAGATACAATAAATTACGTGAATGAAATAAGAGCCCTTAATCATGTAGAGATTGACTTCAATATATTAGGGAATAGCGAATTTTTATCCATTATGCAAAAAAATTGCCTATATAGAATCATTTGTGAGGCAATAGGAAACTCAGTTCGTCATGGGAAAGCTAATCATATAGATGCAAATCTTCACATTAGTACGAAAGGAGTGTTGTTAGAAATCACTGATGATGGGATAGGTTTCGATTTAAATACAATTAAGGAAGAGAAAAGAGAAGGTCTAGGAATTAAAAACATGCATTATCTAGTTCATACATTAAAAGGAAAGATTGATTATATAAGTACTATAGAAAACGGGACACGGATAGAAATAACAATACCTGAGGATACCCAAGGTTTAAGAGAGGAGAAAGCAGTATGAAAATACTTCTTGTTGATGACCATCCCATGGTAAGAAAAGGCCTAGCATCCGTACTATCCTTTGAAGAAAATGTAGAAGAAATAAAAGAAGCTTCTAATATTGGAGAGTCCATGAAAATACTGTCTCAATATAATGCAGATATTGTGATAGTAGATCTAAAGCTAGGTAAAGAGGATGGATTAGAAGTAATAAAATTAGCAAGAAAGAAGAACAGCAAGGCAAGGTTTATCATTTTAACATCTTCATCAAAAAAAGATGATTTCATTAGGGCTCGGGAAGCAGGTGTG
>JAUQXG010000408.1 GCA_030834765.1 Lutispora sp. | reverse complement strand
AACTCATATCTAAAAAGCAACGGCATACTGCAAAAGCAATTTACAATAGATTATGCAAAGAACATAGTTTTACTGGTGGGTATAGAACTGTATGTACATATGTTGAAAAGAAAAAGAAACACATGAAGTTAGAAACTGCTGAAGCATTTACAAGACTAGATCACCCAATGGGAGAAGCACAGGTTGACTTTTATACAATGAAGGTTAGCGAGAATACAGAGTTTGTGGATTGCAAAGTTCTGGTACTCTCTTATCCTTACAGCAATGCTGCTTTTGTGCAGCCAGTATCTTCAGAAAACCAAGAATGTTTCTTAGAAGGATTAAAAAAGCTTTTTCTTAAGTCAAGGGGAGTACCCCATACAATATGGTTTGACAATCTATCGGCAGCAGTAGCTCGCATTGAGAAAGATGGAGATCGAATACTTACAGATAGTTTTTTAAAGTTCAAATGCCATTATGGCTTTAAGTCAGTATTCTGTAACCCCTCTAGGGGTAACGAGAAAGGCAATGTCGAGAATAAGTGTGGTTATACAAGACGTAATTTCTGTGTACCTATACCCATATTTGAAAGCTTTGAAAGACTGGAAGCAGAGCTTGATGAACGAACAAAACTTGATATGGATAGAGACCACTATGAAAAGGATGTAAAGATTCAAGAGCTTTGGTTGGAAGAGAAAAAGTTACTAAGAAAAATCCCTGATGACACTTATGAGGTATATAGGCTTGAGAGTATGCTTGTAAATAACTATGGTGAAGTAAAGGTGGACAAGACTCCCATAATGGTTTTTGGAGTAAAGCCTGGAACATATTTGCCTGTAAAGATAATGTGGGACAAGATAGAAGTACTTGATAATGACTATACACTTCTAATCTCAATGCCTAGACCCTATACTAAAAAGGTTCAAGAAGTACCTTGGATTGAGGTATTCAAAGGGTATATCAAAAAGCCACGCAGTGTAACCCATTCTCAATTTGCTAAAATGCTGCCAAAGGAATTAAGAGACTACATTTGTATAGATGACATGGATAACAGAAGAGAAAGAATTGCAGCTTGTATTAATTGGCTTTTAGTATATAAAGTTAATGAGATAAATGAGTGTTTAGAAAGGTTTAAGGATAATTCAACTGTATCCATGATTACATCAATGCTGCATATAATGAACGGACATAGCTATAGCTATAAAAGCGAGTTGGATGAAAATTACACTCCAAGGGAGATCAAAAGATTAGAAACTAATCTTAACAAATATGATCTTCTTTCAAAGGCAGGTGTATGAAATGGATAATGCTTCAATACAAGAATTATGTAAGCAGCTGAAAATTGCATACATTAACGATGTAATAGCAGCTTCTGATACGAATCTTAAAGAGTATGCCTACAAGCTATTCAGCTCAGAGATTGAAGGAAGAAAAAGAGCGAGGCTTGGTAAACTTTTGAAGGATTCAAACATCCCGCAGATCAAAACCTTTGAAGGGTATCGATTTGAAGAAATACTGTTTCCCTCCATATGCAACAAAGAAAGACTATTATCCCTTGAATGGGTTAGTAAAAAAGAAAATGTAATTATGATAGGGAACGTAGGCACTGGGAAATCACACATGGCAGGAGCCGTTGCAGTAGAAGCCTGTAGGAAAGGTTTGAGTGTACAGTTCTTTAGAGTATCGGAGCTGGTAGAAACATTAAAGGATAAATTTAAGCAAGGAAATATAAGGCGATTTAAAAGCATATTGAAAAAGAAAGACATTATCATTTTAGATGAGGTAGGGTATGTTCCCTTTGACCAGGTAGGCGCAGAACTACTGTTTAATGTAGTGGCGGATTGTTATGAGAGGCAGAGCGTTATAGTTACAACGAATTTAGAATTTGGACAATGGACATCCATATTTGGGGATACAAAGCTAACGGCAGCGTTGGTAGACAGACTTGTACATCATGCCAACATTATATCATTCCCAGGAGATAGCAATAGATTGGCAGAAGCATTAAGGAAAAAGTAGAGTGAAAATCGAGGCAAGTGTCCTATGCAGAAATAGGAAGCTACACTATGCACTTTGTGCTTGCAAAACACAACTGTCTCAATGTTTAAATCTTGTATATCACTTAAAGAATCTGCTTTTCTTACCCAAATAATATTATTAACTAAGTCTTTGTTAATGCTTTGCTCAGTAACAATACCCCAATCAACAGCTTTTCCATTCCAATAGGCCTTCTCAATATCAAATTTCTGCATTACTCTTTTTTTACTGAGGTCTTTAGCATATTTTAAAGTTCTAGCTAGTAACCTTCTTTCGCCAT
>JAUQXG010000407.1 GCA_030834765.1 Lutispora sp. | reverse complement strand
CTAAAATAAATGAGGATATGGCATCTCTTGATGGGTTTAGCAACATCCACCCTCTTCAACCTGAAGAAACGGTTCAAGGAGCATTGGAGCTGATGTATGAACTTGATGAAATGCTTTCTGAAATAACAGGCATGGAAAGAGTCACTCTTCAGCCAGCAGCTGGTGCTCACGGCGAAATGACTGGACTCATGATCATCAAGGCTTATCATGAAAGCAGAGGAGACAAAAAAAGAACCAAAATAATCGTTCCAGATTCTGCTCATGGAACGAACCCTGCTAGTGCTGCTGTTGTAGGTTTCGATATTGTAGAAATTGAATCTGATAAAGATGGAGCAGTGAATCTTGAAAGTCTTAAAGCTGTACTAAATGATGAAATTGCAGGCTTAATGCTTACAAACCCTAGTACTCTTGGACTTTTTGAACAAAACATAAAGCAAATTGCAGATCTAGTTCATGAAGCAGGCGGACTTTTGTATTATGACGGAGCGAATACCAATGCAATAATGGGTATCGCTAGACCTGGCGACATGGGCTTTGATGTAATTCATTTAAATCTTCATAAGACCTTTTCAACTCCTCATGGTGGAGGTGGTCCTGGAAGCGGTCCTGTAGGAGTAAGGAGCGATCTTGTTCAATTCCTTCCAGTTCCTATGATAGAGAAAAAGGACGATACGTATGTATTAGAATATGATAGGCCTTATTCCATAGGCAAAGTCAAAAGCTTCTATGGACATTTTGGGGTCGCTGTCAAAGCTTATGCCTATGTTCTCTCTATGGGTGCAGATGGATTAAAAGAAGTAAGCCAAAAGGCAGTGCTCAATGCAAACTATATCATGAACAAACTAAAAAAACATTACTACTTGCCAATGAATCAAGTATGTAAGCATGAATTTGTTTTGGGAGGACTTCTAGATAAGGAAAACCATGTTTCAACACTAGACGTAGCAAAACGTCTCCTTGACTATGGTTATCATCCTCCAACAATCTACTTCCCTCTCATTGTAGCTGATGCTATTATGATAGAGCCGACAGAAACAGAAAGTATTGAGACTATGGACACATTTATTGATATCATGATAAAAATTGCTGAAGAAGCAAAAGAAAATCCTGATATGTTAAAGTCTGCACCTCATAATACAATCGTTAGAAGAATAGATGAGGCTAAAGCAGCTAGAAGTCTGGTACTAAAATGGGATAAAAATAACTAACAGATGCTAAAAAGCTAAAGATACCCTCCGCTTACATAAGCGGAGGGTACTAAACTATACTGGACCTCTTCATTGTTAAAAGGAGCTGAAAAAAAATGAAGTTAAATGTATTGCATTTAGAAAAATGTGACTATAAAGAGGCTTTAGATATACAGTATGATATGTTAGCGAAAAGACAAAAAGGTGAGATTTCTGATACATTAATACTTGTTGAGCACCCTCCTGTCATCACCATGGGAAGGCATGCCATTCCATCTAATGTGATCGTATCAGAAAAATATTTAGAGGATAATGGCATTGGAATCTACCCTATCGAAAGAGGAGGAGACGTAACCTATCACGGCTATGGTCAGGTTGTAGGGTATCCTATTATCGGATTAAGAGATAAAGGAATTGGTATAAGGGAATTTGTAGAGAAACTTGAAAATACCTTTATTGAACTTCTTAAAGAAAAATACAATATCAATAGTGAAATAAGCCAAGAGTTCCCTGGTGTTTGGATAGAAAATGATAAAATTGTTGCTATCGGTCTAGCTGTAAAGCGTGGAGTTACCATGCATGGCTTCGCTTTTAATGTAAATACAAATTTGGATCATTTCAAGCTTATCGTACCTTGTGGGATATCTGGTAGAGGTGTCACCTCACTACAAAAGATTACAGGAAATATGATAGAATTTGATTATGCAAATAAAATGGTATTAGAATATTTTTGCAAGGTTTATAACTATGATGGCTATCATGAGTTATAAACTAAATTCTAAAGCTTTTAGGAGTGTGTTCTATGGAAATGAAAAGAAAGCCCGAATGGCTTAGGATAGATTTAAACAAAGGCCGTAGCTTGGATTATGTAAAAGAGATATTGAAAAGATTCTCCTTAAATACAGTCTGTGAAGAGGCCAACTGTCCAAACAGAATGGAATGTTTCAGTAAAAAGACTGCAACCTTTATGATATTAGGCAGCCAATGCTCCAGAAACTGCAAATTCTGCAATATAACTCATGGAGAAACACAACTTGTTGATCCAGAAGAGCCACAAAATGTTGCAAAAGCTGCAATTGAGCTAGAACTAAAGCATATTGTTATAACTTCGGTAACAAGAGATGATTTATCTGACGGAGGTGCCAAGCATTTTTCCGAAGTGGTAAAAGCGATCAAAGCTTCCGACAAAGATATAGTGGTTGAAGTATTAATACCTGATTTCCAAGGAGATTACGATGCATTGGAAATAGTCGTAAAGTCAAAGCCTGAAATTATCAATCATAATATCGAAACTGTACCACGACTTTATACAGAAGTACGTCCAGAGGCTATATACCAGCGATCTTTAGATCTTTTAAAAAATGTAAAGGCAATTGATGGGACGATTCTAACTAAATCAGGAATTATGGTAGGACTTGGAGAAAAAGAGGATGAAGTCATCCAGGTATTGAAGGATTTGCGTTCTGCCCAGTGCGATTTCCTCACCATAGGACAGTATCTTGCACCAAGTGCAAAGCACTATCCCGTTGTGGAATATGTTACCCCAGATATGTTTAAAAGCTATAAAGAAAAGGCCTTGAGTATGGGATTTAGCTTTGTAGCCTCAGCGCCTCTTGTCAGAAGTTCGTATAATGCGGCTGAGATGCTGGAAGCCAGATAAATTATATGATGAGCCACTCTATTGCTTATTTCAGCATAGATGGCTCATCATTATTTTAAACATTGATCATTATGAATATTCCTTTAA
This sequence comes from Lutispora sp., assembly GCA_030834765.1. Classification (GTDB taxonomy): domain Bacteria; phylum Bacillota; class Clostridia; order Lutisporales; family Lutisporaceae; genus JAUQXG01. Next base: position 1,612 of record JAUQXG010000407.1, on the reverse strand, counting down.
TCCTTTTTACAACCATTTTCATATAATTTTATTTTCCCAAGCTAAAATACCAGAGATAACATTTTTATAAATGCACATCCTATCATCATAAATAGTTTATTACTTCAGATTTTCTAATTTCATATTAATACTTTAATACATCTATTCAACAGTCTTGTAACCTAAAGGTACCAAATTTGAATAAAAGTGTTGCTTTTAGGTTACAAAAATGTTATTCTATATAATATAAACGGAGGTATCATCGTGAGCGATCTTGGAAAGTTTATTTTTGAACATCGAACTGCAAAAAATTTATCTAGTCGCAAGCTAGCTGAACTTGCAAACATAAGTCATACAGAGATACATCGTCTTGAAAACGGAGAAAGAAAGCATCCATCACCACTGGTATTAAAGTTTATAGCCAATGCTCTTCAGTTGCCTTATGATGATATTATGAAAGCAGCAGGATATATTGATGGTACTTGTATTTCGCCTCTTATAGCAGCACATCTTGCTATTATTACCGATCTAACAGATCAAGAGCTGGAAGAAGTACACAACTTTATTGAATTTTTGCGTAATAAGCGCAAATAAGCAGCAAGCAATGTTTTAGTTTACTTAACTTATTTTCAAATTTTTATGAAAGGAAGTGGTTTATATTTGAATATCCTTATTGAGAAATTTAAAGAAGTTTTATTTGCTGTACTTCCAATCACTTTAATCGTCTTACTAATGAATTTCACCATTATCCCTCTTGAAACACATTTAATACTTAGGTTTTTGTTAGGTGCAATTTTCATAATATTTGGACTATCCATCTTTTTATTTGGTGTAGATATTGGCGTTAGTCCTATTGGTACTTTAATGGGAAATACGATTGTTAAAGACAATAAAATATGGATTATAGGTATTTCTGGATTAATCCTTGGTTTTTTTATTTCAGTTGCTGAACCAGATCTTCATATTCTTGCTGGGCAGGTTAGTGCTGTAACATCTGGAATAATATCTAAATCTTCTATTGTTTTTATTGTATCCTTAGGAATTGCAGTTATGTTATCTGTAGGTTTATTAAGAATCGTTTATAATAAATCGTTACATAAAATGTTAACGATCATATATTTGATTATTTTCGCCTTATCTATATTCACTTCTTCTGAATTCCTAGCAATATCTTTTGATGCTTCCGGTGCTACAACAGGTGCAATGACTGTTCCATTTATATTAGCGCTTGCCTTAGGTGTATCTTCATTAAAAAAAGATGGATTGTCTTCTGAAGAAGATAGTTTTGGATTGGTAGCCATAGCATCTTCAGGTGCAATTTTATCGGTTATCATTATGAGTATTCTAACAAAGTCCGATAAAATTACCGGAAGTTTAGGAGCGAACAATTTAGCTTCAACATCTATAATAGGTCCATTTATAGAAAAATTACCTACTATGATGTCCGAAATTTTCTTGGCTTTACTCCCATTGTTATTACTATTTTTAATATTTAATAAAATATCTTTTAAGCTTTCTACAAAGGCATCTGTAAAGATAGTCAAAGGACTTTTATATTCTTTTATTGGCTTGGTGCTGTTTTTAACAGGCGTAAATGCTGGTTTTATGGAGATCGGCACTGTAGTAGGATATA
>JAUQXG010000406.1 GCA_030834765.1 Lutispora sp. | reverse complement strand
AGGTTATAAAAAAACTGGAAGACTAGAAAAAATCAAAGATGGTATGACAATTGTATATTATGAAAAAAAGATATAAAATATAAGAAAATTTCATGTGATAAAGACTTTAAATTAGATAAAAATTTTTGTTAAATATGTCGTACTAATATTAAAGGAGAATAAACCATAATGAAGATTGTTGAACCTTATAAGGGTATTGCAGGTATATAAGGGTATTGCAGGTATATATGATGAAATAAGGCCTTCATATCCAGAAAAATTAATTGAAGATGTAATCTGTAAGGCTGATTTGAAGTTGAATGATAAGCTGCTTGAAATTGGTGCGGGTACTGGCAAAGCAACAATACAATTTGCAGAGAAAGGTTTTACCATTAATGCAATAGAAATTGGGGAAGATATGGCTGAAATACTAAATGATAAATGTGCTAACTATCCAAAGATTACAGTAGATGTAGCCTCTTTTGAGGAATGGGATTGCCATAATACTCAAAAATATGACATGATTTATTCTGCACAGGCATTTCATTGGATAGACAAAAACATTAAATATAAAAAATGTCATGAACTTTTAAAGGATAATGGATATCTTATTTTGTTTTGGTATAATTCAAGCAAAGATAAATTACCTATGACAAAAGAAATACAAGAAAAGATTGATGGGATAATTAATAAATATGTTTCTGATTATTTTGTAGATAATGGAAAGCCGCAAAGACGTGAACATGATGGAGTATATAAAGAAGATGAGAGAAAAACAGAAATTAAATCATCAGGTTTATTTGAATTAATAGAAAAAATAGAGTATACACATGAAACAAGGAATAATGCCAATCAATATTTAAAAGTTATGAAATCAGTACCAGCATTTGCTTCTATACTCGATGGTTTAGATGATAAGATTATTGATAATATGAATAAAGAAATTGAAGAAGTAATAAATGACCATGGCGGTTATGTAGGCACACTGTTTAACTTTTCTTTGTACATAACTAAAAAAATATGACAAGTTGTAAAATAAAATGAGATGCAATCTTCTTATTTTATTACATCTTAGAGAATTTACGCGATTTAAAGATTGAAATTATATCAATCTTTATTTTTATGGGATGATATGGTAATGTAATGTCATAACGGTAGAAAAATGTGAAGCATAGTTATTGGAAATTTACAGGAGAGGGAAGCATCGATATGAAAGTAAAAAAAACAGTAGCGATTATTGCCATTGGGTTACTATGTGTTACCATTTTAGTAAGTCTATTTAAGAAGGATTTGTGGGATTTAAACTCAAAGTTGTTAAAGGAAAAAGTATTATCAATTGAACAAACCGTTGAAACAATAAACTTATTAGATATAACGCCATTTGAATGGGATGTGGTATATTCATTTGACCCATATACGCCTAAAGATAAGGTATATGATATAGTAGGCTATAAATGGGATAATATCAGGGAAACAGTTAGTGAAGGAATGAATCAAATAGTTTTTTTGAAGGATGGAAAAGTGGTTTGTTATTTATATGGGTATCCGGCTAATAACGGATACGGTATGTTTTTTGTTGGCAAAGATTATAAAAATGTAGCTACTATGCTTAATTTAGAGGATAGTTTAAATTTTCAGGTAACCAGAAGTGATGGTTTCCCATATTTGAAACATATTAAATAATTATATAATTTCTTAGCATTTATATTTTGTGTGGTAGTTGTAGCCCTTTTATTCAAGAAACTATCAATAAAGTATTCAAGAACAAATAATAATCTACGATGCAATATTCATAGGTTGCACAGCAGTGAAAGGAACTGAATCATAAGATAAGCTGTACATTTCATTGTGCAGATTAAAAGTATTATGCGAGGAGTGAAAGAGCTAAATGGAATATAGGATTTTGAACAGAGAGGAAATTGAATTTCTGAGAGAGATTGATAGGGGCGAGGTAATTGAAAATATATATTATTATAGAGATGGAAGATTAGAATTAGAAAAAGAGTTTTACGATATGAAAGGCTTTCCGGATGGAGAATTAGAGGACTTATTAACTCGATTATATGAACTTTATGACAGTGCAGGAATCATATATGGTGCATTTGATGGAGAACAAATAATTGGAATGACAGCATTAGAAAATAAACTTAGGGGAAGAAATAAGGATCAGCTAAAAATGGATATTCTCTTTGTAAGTAAAGATTATAGAGGTATTGGCATTGGTCGTAAGCTGGTTCAAGTGATTAAAGAGAGTGCAAAGCAAATCGGTGCAAAAAAATTATATATTTCTGCTACTCCATCAAAAAATACTGTAGATTTCTATATGAAAATTGGAAGTAAACTTGCTGAAGAGGTTGATGAAGAGTTATTTGATATAGAGCCTGAGGACATCCATTTGGACTTGGAGTTGTGATAGCACGCCAAAAATATATTATAAAGTGATAGATAATCATGAGAATAGTTGAGGTGAAATAAATATTAATGCCTTGACGAGATACAGGAAGATTTATATTATTTATTCGTGTAAAATATACTTATGGATTGTAATAGAATCATTATAGGAGGAGTTATAATGAGACAAGTTTATGCACCAGGATGTGCATTGATGATTTATAAACCAGAGCTTGCTAGGAAAGTATTAGAGGCTTTAAATAAAGATTTAAATCATATTTCTGAACATTTAATTTGTTGCAGACATGAGCCTGGTCTCGAAAGAGATACACAGATAATCAACACTTGTGCAGGATGCGACAGACGGTATAGAGAGCTTTATGAAGGGATATCCACCGTATCCTTATGGGAAATATTAGCCGAAAGCAAAACCTTTTCATTTCCAGACTATAGCGGTATGGAAATGTCCATACATGATGCCTGTCCTACCCGCACTGAAGATAGAGTACATATTGCAATCAGAAAACTTCTTGAAAGAATGAATATAAATATTATTGAGCCCCAAAATACCCGTACAAAAGCTATTTGCTGTGGTGATAGTTTTCATGGCATTTTGCCTGTGGAGCAGGTCAAAGAGCAGATGAAAAAACGCTCAAAGGAGATGCCTTGTGATAATGTAGTAGTTTATTGCGTTTCCTGCATTAAGGCAATGTATATTGGCGGTAAAAAGCCACGCTATATCGTTGACCTTTTATTTAAAGAAGATACTGAAATTGGTACATTTGAGCCTGATGCATGGCACGATGAAGTAAATAAATTTATAGATGAGCATTAATAAGTAGAAATCTATAAAAGAAGATTAGCATAGGAGGAGGTTTCCTTGAATGAGTTTTAGGGAAGAAATTTATAATTTTATTCCAAATAATGATCAAGAAAGTCAAGATAAAAGGATAATGATTAAATATATAGAACAGTTTTCTCATAATATACTGCTGAGAGATAACGAATTTGCACATATTACAAGCTCTGGTTTTATAATGAACAAAGAATTAGACAAAGCATTAATGATTCATCACAATATACGCAACACCTGGGCATGGACTGGCGGGCATGCTGATGGAGATGGAGATTTATTGCAAGTTGCCATGAAAGAAGCAAAGGAGGAGACTGGTATTAAACAAGTAACTCCCCTTAGAGAAAGCATTGCATCTATTGATATTCTACCTGTATATGGGCATAGGAAAAGAGATAAATATATTAGTGCACACCTTCA
>JAUQXG010000405.1 GCA_030834765.1 Lutispora sp. | reverse complement strand
TCCACTGCTTAAGGTCACCTCAACGGAGTTCTCTTTTTCTTCAAAGGATTTTACCCCATCTCCTAAAACGAGATGAACGCCATTATTCTCTAACTCCTTTTCAGCAATCAAAACCATTTCTGTGTCAAATGGGGCAAGTATATGAGGTGCGGCTTCCACTAGCGTTACTTCTACTTTTCTATTCCTAAGATTTTCTGCCATTTCAACACCTATGAAGCCTCCGCCTATTACTACTGCGGATTTTACATTTTTTTGATCTATATATGCTTTTATCTTATCTGTATCAGGAATATTTCTAAGTGTCAGTATTCTATCGCTTTCAATTCCTGGTATATTCGGTTTTATTGGTTTTGCTCCCGGGGAAAGTATTAAAAAGTCATAGCTTTCCTCATATTCTCCTTTATCGGCACTTTTCACCTTTACGGTTTTGTTTTTTATATCTATATTGGTTACTTCGCTATTTATTCTCACATCAATCTCAAATCTTGACTTCATCGCTTCAGGAGTCTGTACTAAAAGCTTCCCTCTCTGTTTGATTGTTTCTCCAATATGGTAAGGCAGTCCGCAATTTGCAAAGGATATATATTGATCCTTCTCAAACATGATGATTTGGGCATTTTCATCAAGACGTCTAAGTCTGGCCGCTGCTGAAGCACCTCCGGCAACTCCGCCTACTATTAATACTTTTTTGCTCATATCAGTACCTCCAATTTATCAATAAGAATTTGTGGTCTATATAAGTTATTGCCAATATATTTATAAATAATGGTATTTATCTTTTAATCATAGCATTGATTTTCTAATTTTTATATATTGTATTTTGTTATATTGTATAAGTTTTTGTTTGTTTTCGTCATACTGAAATGTTATAATAAACTTCGTTGATTTTCCTAACATGACTAAAATATATAAAGCTTATTGACTGAAAGGACGGATACTTACTATGAAAAGAAAAATCGGTTTGTGGGACTTAGTCTTTATGAATGTCTCCGCAATTTTCGGTATAAGATGGATTGCTAAGTCCACTGCTGATAGCTTCGGTCTAGGTCTAGGTGCTATTCCAATATGGGTATTATTTTCTTTTATCTTCTTTGTTCCTAGTGCACTGATATGTGCAGAATTGGCTTCAACCTACCAAAAAGATGGTGGTCTTTATGAATGGGTAAAAGAAGCCTACGGCGAAAAATGGGGTTTTATGGTATCTTGGCTTAATTGGACTGCCAAAATATTTTGGTATTCTTCTTTTCTTACCTTTTTTTCCGTTAATATTTCTTTTGCCTTGGGTCAACCCCACCTTGCAAGTGATAAGAATTTTGTATTGCTTCTTTCTCTGGCTACCTTTTGTATATTATCCTTTATCAGCACAAAAGGCATGACCTTCGGAAAGTTCTTTACCAATATAGGTGCTCTAGGGTCAACGATACCATCCGCATTATTGATCGTGACAGCCTTTATTTCTATTGTAATCCTGAAAAATCCTTCCTCCTCTACCTATACAATCTCAACCATGATGCCAAAGCTCAATATGGACTCTATGGCTGCCATATCATCTGTGATGTTTGCTCTTTCTGGCGCAGAAATAACTGCCAACTTTATAACGGATGTAAAAGACCCAAAGAAAAACTTTCCTAAAGCGATCATACTATCTGCTGCAATCGTTGCAAGTCTTTATGTATTAGGTTCTATTGCCATAACTTCTATTCTTTCAACGGACAAAATAACTGCTTCAAGAGGCATCCTCGAATCCCTTTCAGCGGTTACTTCTACTTTAGGCATTGGACCCTGGTTTATACAATTGATTGCTTTTTCAATCGGGCTTTCTGTTATCGGAACCATCATTATATATATCGCCTCACCTGTAAAAATGCTTTTCGGCAGTGTAAAAAAAGGTGTTTTTCCGGAAGCTCTATCCAGAGTCAACAAGCATAATATCCCGGTACATGCCGTAAGCCTTCAGGCAATCATCGTAACAATCATACTTCTTGGCACCAACCTATTACCTTCTGTAGATGCCATCTACAATATTCTTATTACCATGACTGCCCTCACTGCACTTTTCCCTTATGTACTTTTATTTCTCTCTTACAGCAAGTTGAGGAAGAAGTATCCTAATGAAAAGAGACCTTATGAAATGATAAAAAATAATAAAATAGCTATTGCTATTTCCAACACCGTGCTGGCAGTGACCATACTGGGTATTTTGCTATCAGCAGCTCCCGTTATGAAAACCTTTCAGGATAACCTGATCTATGAATTTGAAATGATAGGCGGTGGGCTTGGCGTTATCCTAGCTGGACTGGCTATATGGAGAAGTTTTGAAAAAAGGATTGCACAAAAATAAATTTATAGGAGCTTTTATTTATGGACTCATAAATATTTCTATGTTATATTTACTTTGATAAATACATATAAAGGGGCGGTAAAAATGATTTTAGAAAGATTGGAAAAAGTTTTAAAAGCCATGGAAAAAGAAAGGCTTGCGCAATTGCTAATATCTGACCCATCCTCAATATTTTATTTAACAGGCAAATGGATACACCCAGGCGAAAGAATGTTGGTGCTTTATCTAAATGCAAATGGCAATCATAAGCTTTTCATAAACGAATTATTTCCTGTATATGAGGATCTAGGTGTAGAAAAAGTTTGGTTCACAGATATACAAGATAGTGTAGAGGTATTGGCAAACTATGTAGAGAAAGAGAAGGTTATAGGCATCGACAAAAACTGGCCTTCAAGGTTTCTCATTAGGTTAATGGAGTTAAAAGGTGGAAGTGCCTTCATCAATGGCTCCAAAATAATTGACAAAATAAGAATGCGCAAGGATGAAAAAGAGCAAGATCTCATGAGAGAAGCTTCAAAGCTAAATGATAAAGGTATAGAAAAGCTCATGGCTCTTATTTCAAATAAATATGATGAGAAAAAAATGGGACAAATGCTTTTAGATATATATGAAGAATTAGGTGCTGATGGATTTTCCTTTGATCCAATCGTAGCCTATGGAGCGAATGCTGCAGACCCTCATCACTCCCCTGATGGTTCAACCCTAAAAGAAGGAGACAGCATCATCATGGATATAGGCTGTGTAAAAAACTCCTATTGTTCTGATATGACAAGAACTGTTTTTTATAAAACAGCTTCAGAAAAAGCAAAAGAAATATACAATATCGTTTTAGAAGCAAATAAGAAAGCTATTGCTGCTGTAAAGCCAGGAGTTCGCTTTTGTGATATAGATGCTGCGGCTAGAAATCATATTGAAGCTGCTGGCTATGGAAAATACTTTACCCACAGAACAGGTCATGCCATAGGTATTGATGTCCATGATTTCGGCGATGTTTCTTCTGCTAATACAGATGTGGTGGAGCCAGGTATGTGTTTCTCCATTGAGCCAGGAATATATCTCACTGGCGAAGTAGGCGTTCGTATAGAAGATTTGGTGCTAGTCACGGAAGATGGCTGTGAAGTACTGAATCAATATGATAAAGAATTGAAAATAATAGGTTAATAGAGTCATTAGAAGGATATGCTGCACTACATTTTGCAGCATATCCTTCTTTTTGTATTCTCAAACAAATATAAGGATGAAGCAGCTAACAAATGAATATTTCTCTATCAATAAAAAATCCTCTCTATCCATTTTATATCTAGAATACATAGATAAGGCATTGATAGCAAATACTTATTGTAGAATCTCAAAAGGAGTGAAATATATTGGGTGAAACAATTCTAGAAAAAACAGAAGGCCGCATAAGCTATCATGATTCTGTTGAAGAAATGGTAAAAAGAATAAGAGAAGATGGAATGTCAAATGTTTTTGACAGATATGCATTGCAGGAAAAAATACGCTGCAAATTCTGCTTAGAAGGCTTAAGCTGTCAACTATGCTCACAAGGTCCTTGTAGAATAAGCACTAAAACCGGCCAGGACAAAGGTGTTTGCGGAATCGGTCCTGATGCAATGGCAATGAGAACATTGCTTCTACACAATATTATGGGTGCTGGTACATACAGTCATCATGCCTATGAAGCCTTTAGAACGTTAAAAGCTACGGCACAAGGCAAGACATCTTTTACCATCAAAGATAGAAACAAGCTAAAATGGATGTGTGAAAAGCTAGGCATCAATACAAATCAAGATATCAATAGAATGGCTATTGAGCTGGCTGATGTTTTGGATGCACAAATGAAAGTTGGAGAAGACGAGCCTAACTTGATGATTGAAGCCTTTGCTCCGAAAAAAAGAATTCCTGTTTGGAAAAAATTAAATATTTATCCTTCCGGTACTGTTCACGAAGAGCAAAACTGTGTAGCAAGCTGCCTTACCAATGTAGATGGTGATTATGTCTCCCTTGCTCTAAAAGCCCTCAGGCTGGGATTAGCCACTATATATAATTCTCAGATAGGTCTTGAAATGGTACAGGATATTCTATTTGGAACTCCCACACCTCATGAGGTTGATGTGGATCTTGGAATTATGGATCCTGATTATGTAAATATAGTTTTCAATGGACATCAGCCATGGGTTGGGGTAGCTACCTTGCAAAAGGCGAAAATGGAAGAGGTACAAAAAAGAGCTAAGGCCGCAGGCGCAAAAGGACTTCATATCGTAGGCTCCATTGAAACAGGCCAAGAGCTTCTGCAAAGATTCCCAGTAGATGATGTTTTCGTAGGACTTATGGGAAATTGGCTGGCTATTGAGCCCATGCTTGCAACAGGCACAGTGGATGTCATGGCAATGGAAGAAAATTGTTCACCTCCAGCTATTGATATGTATGCTGAAAAGTATCAATTTGCCCTAGTAAGCGTAAGCACAATTATTGGCGTTCCTGGTCTTCAGCATAAGATGGCCTATTTCCCAGCAGAAGCGGATCATATGGCAGATAAACTGATAGAGCTAGGCATAGAAAATTTCAAGAAAAGAAAAAGCAGTCATATCAAAGCCATGGTGCCGAAAATGACCACGAAGGCCATAGCAGGCTTCTCAACAGAAGCAGTATTGGGCGCTTTAGGCGGCAAATTGGATCCATTAGTAGATGTAATCGTAGCAGGAAAACTCAAAGGTGTTGTCGCACTTGCCAATTGCTCTACACTTCGAAATGGTCCCCAAGATTGGATGACAGTCAATCTGACAAAAGAGCTTATAAAAAAAGATATTTTAGTGGTAAGCGCAGGCTGCGGAAATCACGGGTTAGAAGTGGCAGGACTCTGCAATTTGGATGCAATTCATTTAGCTGGAAGTGGTCTAAAAGAAGTTTGCAATATGCTTAAAATTCCGCCAGTTCTGAGCTTTGGTACTTGTACCGATACAGGAAGAATATCCATGCTTGTAACAGCACTGGCAGATCATCTTAATGTTGATATTCCCCAACTTCCAATAGCAGTAACAGCCCCTGAATGGATGGAACAAAAAGCCACAATTGATGGTGTTTTCGCTGTAGCATATGGTGCATACACCCATCTTTCACCAACACCTTTTATCACAGGTGCTCCAGAACTTGTAAAGCTTTTAACACAAGATGTGGAAAGCTTGGTTGGCGGCAAGATAGCCTTGGGAGACGACCCAGTAGAGGTTGCTAATAACATTGAAGCTCATATAAACTTGAAAAGAAAAGAATTAGGACTTAAATAGCAGATAAGCAGTGGTCAAATCAATTATTGACCGCTGCTTATTTCTTTTGCTATTAAATAGTCATGAAGTTTTTCAAATGCAAGCCCTGCTAAAGACCATACAGGTATATATGCCAGATTGATGATGCCGTATATCGTATATGGTCCATCCCCATAGCACCATGGACATTCACCTATTAATTCTTGTAATAACCATCCGGTTATAAATTCTGTGGTTAATATCAATAAAGCGTATATACCTCCTCTCACCACAACTGGTAAATGTCTTATATGATCATGAACTCTTTCAAGAAATAGGAGCAATCCATATATGGGAAACATCCATATATATGTCCACCCCCTCATTGTAAAGTCCCCACTCATTAGGGAACCAAACCCTGTCCACAGTATTTCAGTCAGCCATCCTACAAGTCCATATATAAAAAATCTTATTATCATAAATATATGTTTTGTTAATTTATATAAAAAATGCACATTCCCCTATAACAAAAACAGGCAACAAAGTATATGAACTCCATTGCCTGTTTTTCTTATTCTCTATTTATAATACTTTCCAGTACATTTTAAAATTGTTATTTCAATCACTGCTGTCCCACAAACCATATTATTGGGCAATTTGCTGCCAGTGAGGCTTGGTGTATATTTTTCAACAATCTTATTCAGTACTGTTTCTTTAAGCAAAACGTCTTCCACTACCTTTGCCGTTCCGGTTATTACAAGGCTTTCATATACAGTATTGGTATCACAAGGTGCTTCATCAAGAATGAATCCCTTCATATCGTAAATTCCAAAGCAGACTTTTTCATTGGCTAAAACATGATCAATTTTCTTCCCCTTTGGCAGTCCATGAAGATAAATTTTGTCATCATAATAAGCAAAATGCATGGGTAAAACATATGGGAAACCATCTTTATCAATCGTTGCTATATTGCCTACAGGCGCTTTTATTAAAATTTCTTCAATCTGCTCCTTTTCTAATTGATGGGTTTTCATCCTATTTTGCACTTATCACCACTCCAATATTTATTTTTTATATATCACTTAGCTTTCCCATGAATAATATGGTTCCGCTTTCATCATCCATTATCATAAATACAAAAGGCCTATCGGCAATAAACTTTCTTTGATCGAGAGGCATGGAAGTTACGCCTACCTCAACACCAGTTACTGCTGCCGCTTCGCTGCCCTCTTCGTTCACTTCAATGACAGCTTTATGCACGATATTGCTTATAAAAGAATCTTCTCTGATGCCTGAGAAATCTGCTTTCGAAGGGTCAAAAGCTGTCTTCATTCCAAGAGCCTTTAAGCTAGAATTCATGCTTGGAATATCAAATTCAAGCTTAAAGCTTGGAATTTGAAGAATTACCTTATCCTTTTTTGAAATACTATCTTTCAACATACTCCAATCTTTTATACTGAATTCCTTAATGTAATCATCAATCCTTGTCCCTTCTTTTGGAAGGATGGCATACATAGCTGTTTTCCCATTTCCATATGGTAATCTGACTATTTTTGTATTGTCAAATTCTCCATATTCTATTTCTCCTGTCCTTGCCATCATATTGGCTTCCTTCTTCTTTCCATCCTCGGTCCGAAAGGCTCCAGCAAAGCTGTTATCCTTATTAAAAGTGTCTGTCCACTTTCCTTTAAAATAGATGGCATTGATCAGATACATGATAGCATCCTCTGGAATAGGTGGTTCTATTATTTTATCTATTTTCCCTTTTGTAGATGTCTTGACCCATTCATTTATTTTATCTGCTGCTTTTGCATCTTTAAAATCAAGCTCTTCTATGATTGCATTATAGTTCCCTTCATTAGCAGAAAGAAACTCGCTTTTTATTTGTTGTCCCTTTTTAAACCATATAGAATTGTTTATATCCAATTCAATTTTAGGATCTACATTTTTAAAATGTCCTAAAAGGTTCTTGTAGCTAACATTTAGCGCTTCATCATTCATCCCGTCATAGCCCAAGACCTTCGCCATCTCTTTGCTGGTTTCTCCCTTCGCCCCATTATAGGTCATACCAAGGGCTGAAGAAATGCTGAATGGGGATATGAAAATGCTCTGTGCTAAGTTCTCTTGGTTCACTTGCTTAAAAATGTTCAATGCAAATTCTGCATTTCCCACTCCAAAGCGTGAATCCACCTTGCTTAAATCATAGGATGCCTGAGTGGTCTGGCCGCCTCCTAAAGTTAAAGTACCGCAGCCTGTCAAAGTTGTAAAAATCATAACTCCTAACACTAGCAGACTTATAGACTTCTTCATGAAAATTCCCCTCCCTCACATTCTGATATTTTGCCTTTATCATAAATTTTATCTTTCTTATTCTTTGCTGTATAGACTACTCATACAAATAAAAAGTTCCCTTTAATATCCAAGAGACTGAGGCTACACAGCTTCAGTCTCTTGATTTAAATGTTATTTTTGCAATT
>JAUQXG010000404.1 GCA_030834765.1 Lutispora sp. | reverse complement strand
AAGTTGTTTTCCTTCGCTTTTCGAAATAATATCCTTAACTTGCTCCCATGTTTGAATTTGGGTTTCATCAATTTTAATTATTTTGTCTCCCTTTATCATTCCCGCCTTTTGAGCCGGCTTATCGGGTATCGCTTCACTTATTAGCGGCACTTGAATAATTACCAGAGAAAAAATTAAAATAGCAAGCGTTAAATTCATGATTGGTCCAAAAAAAACAATCCCAAGCCTGTTTAGAATAGGCTTATTGTTAAAAGCTCTCTTGTCGGAACTCTCTTCATCTTCTCCGGTCATCTTACAATATCCACCAAGGGGCAATGCCCTTATTGAATATAGTGTTTCTCCTTTTTGAATACCAAAAATTTTCGGTCCCATACCCACCGCAAACTCTTCAACTTTAACGCCTGATAACTTTGCTATAATAAAATGCCCAAATTCATGGACGACCACAATTACAGCAAAAACCAAAATGGCTACTATTATAGTCATAAATTTCCACACCTCTCATCAAACAATTGCATACTTTTTCTTCTAGCCCAAGCATCAATTTCAATTATATCGTCTATACTATTAACTTTCTGGGAAATATGAGATTGTAAAGTATCTTCTATTAATTCACTAATTGCCATAAAGCTTATTTTATTTTGTAAAAACAAATCTACTGCAATTTCATTGGAAGCATTTAATACTACCGGGTGGCTGCTTTCTTCTTTTAAAACATGGAAGGCCAATGATAAACATCTAAATAATTCTGTATTCGGCTTTTCAAATGTTAATGTGCCTATTTCAAATAAGTTTAGTTTTGGTGTAAAACTTGGCTTTCTTTCTGGATATGTTAATGAATATTGTATCGGAATCTTCATATCTGCAATCCCTAGTTGCGCAATAACTGCTCCGTCATCAAATTCTACCATTGAATGTATTACACTTTGTGGATGCACACATACTTCTATCTTATCTGGATTAACATCAAACAACCACTTAGCTTCAATTACCTCTAATCCTTTATTCATTAGTGTTGCAGAATCTACTGAAATCTTTCTACCCATAGACCAATTTGGATGATTTAGCGTTTCTTCAATACTAACATTTTCTAATTCTTTATGACTCTTATTTCGAAAGGGCCCTCCAGAAGCAGTTAAAATGATCTTTGACAAGCTTTTTATGTTATTACCAGCGATACATTGAAATATTGCCGAATGTTCACTATCTACAGGTAATATATTGCTATTACTTTTTTTGGCGGCATCCATTACCAATCTCCCCGCTGTAACTAATGTCTCTTTGTTAGCAAGGCCAATTGTTTTTCCTTTTTCAATCGCTTTAAAGGTTGGTATCAATCCTGCGATGCCAACTATAGAAGACATTACAATATCTGATTCGTCCATAGTGGCAACTTGTGCAAGCCCTTCTGCCCCAGCCACAACCTCAGTGATAGCTCCAACTCGTTTTTTTAATTCTCTATAGTATTTCGTATTGCTTACAGCTACTATCCTTGGCCTGAATTGTAATACTTGTTTTTCAAGCAAATCTATATTAGAACAACCAGTTATTCCACAAACCTTATAGTCATCACTATTGTTTTTTATTACTTCCAAAGTTTGAGTGCCAATTGATCCTGTAGAGCCAAGTAATGATATGTATTTCATTCTATTCTCCTCTTTATGTAACTATGAATAAAAAATAGTAAAATATTGCTGGTGCAGTAAAAAGCACACTATCAAATCTATCAAGAATTCCTCCATGCCCTGGGATAATTGTACCAAAGTCTTTTACTCCAGCAAATCTTTTAATATATGATGCGGATAAATCTCCCATCTGTGATACTATACCACAAATCACTCCAATAATAATAAAATGTATTATTGAAATAGTATACCCCCATGAATTTATAATATATCCGAATAAAGTAGTAAATATCATACTACCAACCACTCCACCAATGGATCCTTCGAT
>JAUQXG010000403.1 GCA_030834765.1 Lutispora sp. | reverse complement strand
CAAATAATAGACTGACACCTGCTATCCAGATGATTTTTTTCCAAAATGACCAATTAAGCTTTATCATGCTCAAATATAATCCAAAGGGTATAAACACCATTATATTCAGAATTATCTCATTATAATCCAGTTGATTATTTTTAATAACAGAACCTGCAAAAGGTATCAAATTCAATCCTCTAAAATGTGGTAAAGTATTAAAAGAGAATTGCATTTTAAATAAAATAATCCAGATTAAAACTAAAAAATATACTATAAATAATCCGAATGTTAGCTTTGCTTGATTGTTTTTGTTTTTTTCCATGTCTGCTTCTCCATAACTAAAGTATATATAAATAATCCACAGTTCAAAACTACTCGATCAATTCCTGTTTGTCTATTTGTTCTATATGAGAACAATTCTTTATTATTTTATTGTTGTACTGTAAGAAATTCAAGCTAAAGCTCAAAAGTCCCCAATGTCATCTATGAAATGCCAAAAAACAGGGTTAAAAATTGCACTTTTTTACTCTAAAACTACTATATATTGTGTCCAAATCGTCTTATCCCTCCTTTTGTCTACAATACGTCATCATTATTATACACTCCACAGCCTTGAACGGTCAAAAAAGATGCCACTTGAACCTGGTGTATCCTTGGCTGAAGGGCATTTTTCTAAAAACGTCACACTTATTTAATGCGAAGGTTTATTCCTAAAATGTTCCTTTCATTCGGGTAGGTTTTGCGTAAGCGCAAAAACCTCTCAGTAAATCTTGTTATAAACGCCTGTTTGATTCGACAATTTCATCTTACCGAAACCAGGCAGGCGATGTTGGAATTTTTGCTTATCAAAATCTTAATAAATTCTTATGAAGAACTTATTATTTTCCTATACTGTTGTATACAGCTAATGCATCGGTAATATTATACTGTTCCGAATGGTTATCGCCTTTGGCGCCGGCTGTAACCAGAATATATTCCTGTTTACCTTTTTGGGCGAGGCTGGCGAGACACAGGCCGGCTTCTTCGGTATACCCGGTTTTTCCTCCTAAAATTCTCCCGCCGATAATGTTTTGATCACTTAGTCCTTTAAACATGGTACTGTAAAAGGTTATCCCACCAGGGTGCTTATTAGTAGGTGATGTGGAATGACGGGATGAAGTAAAAATCTCCCGGAAAGTATCATTTTGCAAAGCATAGCTTAGAAGAACGGACAGGTCTTTGACTGTTGTGTAGTGGTTTTCATTGTGAAGTCCGGTCGTATTTTCAAAATGGGTATTATCCATACCAAGATCTGCCGCCTTTTGATTCATTATTTTTACAAAATCCTGCTCTGATCCCGCAATCTGATCAGCAAGCCCAATACAGCACTCCGCACCGCTCGGCAGCATTACTCCGTATAACAGATCGATTGCCCTGACTTGCTCACCCGGTTGGAAACCTGCCATTGATGCATCTGCTTCGTACATCCCCTGAAACGTAGAATTGGTAAGTTTGATTTTTCCCTTCAGATCAGGTAAATTTTCTATTGCAACAATGGCTGTCATCATTTTCGTTAAAGAAGCAGGATAGATTTTTTCTTCACTATTTTTCTGCATCAGGATGGTATGACCTTTTAAACGGATCAGAATCGCATTAGGACTGTTCAGCTTGTCGAAAGATATAGAAACAGAGGGATCGGGCTCTATCTTTGATGGAGGAGCCGGTGTTGTTCTATCGTCAGAAGAATGGGGTGTTATCTTTAAAGAAGAATATGGCGAGGTTTTATCGTCATATTCTTTCTCAAATATTTGGTGGTTTCCTAGAGTAATGATGGATTTGTAAACAAAAACAGCAATGACAACCATCAATAAAAGTGTTACAAATATGCGTATTCCTGGCTTTTTCTTTTTTACTTTTCGTACCATAATAAAACAGCTCCTTATTCTGTGATGATATTATTCAACCGCAGAACAAGGAGCTATGTTGGAATTTCAGCTTATAAATTCCTTAAGATTTTCTTAAATTTGGAGTTTCACAGTGATATATATGCTCTTTGCAACACTACTGCATCTTAATAGCTATAAAAATAAGAATTCCATCTTATTTAAGGAGAAAATCACCATATCTTAAGGTTTTATTAAGACATTTCTTTTTTTAATATCTTATAATAAACAAGTTAATTATAACGGAGGTGAATTTTAATGTTAATTATAGTGTCGATTACATGGTTTATTAGTACTTTGCCATTCTTGATTCCATACCATATACTACTGACTTCTCAAAGCAAAAATATTGGCTATAAACTGTCAATTGAGCATATTGTAATCGTATATATCTTTGTGTACTACCTTACTGTTGTGCTAAGTTTTACTGGTATTCCTTCCATAAGTGATATTGTTCATAACAGCTTTGGAATAATAACCCCAAAAGGGCTGAATTTTCCACCGGATGAGAATAATCTGATTCCATTTCTTTGGATTACAGAGGGTGTTCGCCCATATATAGAAAATATATTACTTTTTATACCTCTTGGATTTATGCTTCCATGTATTTGGAAAAAGTATGAAGTGTTATGGAAAACAGCATTATCCGGTATTATATTCTCTCTTATAATAGAATTGAGTCAATTGTTCAATAGAAGAATAACGGATATCGATGATTTACTGATGAATACTCTCGGAGCGTTAATCGGATGGGTAATTTTTAGGCTACTGAAAGAACACTTATCAAAATTACAGGACAAGGTTTCTGTCCAAAGTACCAATATCGAAAAAATTCCCTTGCTCCTTCGTGAAGAGACATGTTTTTATATGGTCAGCGCATTCGCTGGTATGTTCTTTGTGTTTTACCCATTTTTAAGTTTTAGATCGTTATTTAATTAATTAAAAAAAGAACAAGCTATCTAACTTAATCAGATAG
>JAUQXG010000042.1 GCA_030834765.1 Lutispora sp. | reverse complement strand
GATAGATAAAGGCTCTAGCAAATTGTCTTCAAAGCTGGTTTTTATGTAATTGCCTTCACCTTGTTTGCACTCTATCAAACCTATCACTTCTAAAGCACTGAACGCTTCTCTAATAGATGCCCTGCTTACTTGCAATTGCTCCACTAAGCTTCTCTCAGAAGGAAGTCTATCTCCCTTTTTAAGTATGCCTGCTGCAATCATTTCTTTAATCTGATCTATCACTTGTTCATATACCTTCGTACTTTTTATTGGATTAAACATATTTTCCTCCCCAATACCTAAAAATGCTTTTATATAATTGTCTTCTTATTCACTATTATGCTTCAACTATAACATTTTTTAAGCATTTCTTAAATAAAAAATTGCAAATCAAATAATATAGGAATGGTTTTATTAATATTCCTATCATAAAAAGACGTAGCCTGAGCTACGCCTTAAATTCTTCCGCAACATTTTTTACACCGCTATATAATCCGCTAGCTGATAATCCAATAAATAGACCCTGTATGATCCCCATCCTAATATCATTTGGATTAACAAAACCTATCCCGAAGGCTAACCCTAATATTAAATTGCATATGGGAATAAATTTTATATTAATCCCAGCTCTTTTAATTACCTCACTAATACCGATTATTAATGGTACTAATGCAATACCTATATATTCCATTTATTTCACCTCCTTGCTCCATAGCATTGTAAAAAGCTCAGCTCTACCAACAATAGCTTTTTTTCATCTTCTATAATATGATATGAAGCGGTCTTATTATTGTTCGTATTAGTTCAACAATGCATGTTTCCTTTGTATGACTGCTTAAATTGCTGATACTATGCATTCATAAGCTATCAATATGACAAATGAATAATAGTCTTTGGACTATCCTCTAAGCTTATTTACAATCTTTATTAATAGTAAATCAAGATACTTTATTTCCTGAATTTTTTGGAGCCAATAATCTGGACTGTCTATAATCTTATTATCCACAAGCAATTTAACAGCTTGTTCGCCAGTTTGAATAGGCTCAACATTTCCAAGTATGACTTTATTTATAACATCCTTCATTTCTTCCGCTTTTGCAATTGTTTTAGGTCCAACGATTCCATCAGGTATTAATCCTGTAATCATTTGAAATGACTTGATATCCATAGAATAATATTCTCCTCTCATATAGCTATAAAATGTTTTCTTCTTTGCATCTATTGTTAATCCTTTTGTCTCTATTGGCTCAATATGCCAAGGTTCATATGTCATCGGCCTTCTTAACCCGTATTTTTCAAGTTCAGTACTTGGGATCGTTTCCATCCAGCCGTCAATGTCTACAGCTACACCCCAATTATGAGAGGAATTCCCTGGTGCTGCTACGATGCATTGTCCTTTGGTGTTATATACTGCACCGTTTGGTTTTTGATAATAGTCCTTATGTGCAGCAAGAGCGTTTTTGGCAGCAGCAACTTGTTCATCTATGGATCTAAACCCTGATGTTATTACTAGCTTATTTTCTTTTAATTTTGCAACGTGGGCAAGCCTTTTAGCAAAATCGGGATAAATTCTATCTTGCCATGGCTTTCCAAATACTAACCATTTATTCACTTCTTCTACAGCGGCTATTTGATCATTCATTTATTTCACCGTCCTTACTCAATAATAAAATATGTACAGGTATTTCAACTTGTACATATTTTATTATTTTATTTATAATTTTTTATCCATCTCCATATTAAATATTGTTAAATAACATAAAAAGGCTGGTTTCCCAGCCTTTTGCTTATATGATTATACAGATTATTCCACCCTTCGAATCATTAACTACCTTCTGAAGTGTGAGTTGCAATTTACCTTGAATATCTTCTGGCATTTTATATAGTTTGCCTTGAAGCTCTTCTGTTACCATATCATATAATGATTTGCCAAACATATTAGATTCCCATATTTTTTGTGGATTGTTTTCAAACTCATCCATAAAATATCTTATAAATTCTTCACTTTGTTTTTCTGTTCCTACAATAGGTGATATTTCTGTTTCAATGTCCGCCCTTATTATATGGAGAGATGGAGCACTAGCTCTTAATCTTACACCAAACTTGTTTCCCTGTTTCACTATTTCTGGCTCTTCTAATTTTATTTCTTCAACAGATGGGGCTACCACTCCATATCCATATTCCTTCACATCTTTTAATGCATCTTTTACTTTATCATACTCTCTCTTTGATTGTGATAAGTCCTTTACTAAGGAAACAAGCCCAAGATCATTCTCAATATTATTTCCAGATACTTCTCCTAAAATCCTGTAGAATAGTCCTTCGTTTGCCTCTAAAGCTACATTAATTACTCCTTCGCCAAGTTTAAGCTCCGAAATATCAGTCTTATTAATATTCTCCATACCTTCGAAGTTTCCCATAGCGCCGTCTATGTCTCTTAGTCTATATACATCACATACGTTAGATCTAA
Source organism: Lutispora sp. (assembly GCA_030834765.1). Lineage (GTDB taxonomy): Bacteria > Bacillota > Clostridia > Lutisporales > Lutisporaceae > JAUQXG01. The sequence continues at coordinate 1,725 of JAUQXG010000042.1, read as the reverse complement.
TTCCATCAACAATACCTTTCTTTAGCCAATGCTCCATATCCAGGCAATCCATCCATACAGGCAGATTAAAATTGATTTCCTTCACAGGGAATTCAAATAAAACTTTTTCTAATATTCCATCTACTTCACTCATACCCATCTTTAGGCAATCCACTACGATTACTGGAGTATTATATTTTGTTTCTAATGCCTCTCGCAGCTCTAGTGTCTCTTGTGCATTTGGTTTTGTGGAGTTGAGTACGATAATAAAAGGTTTTTCAAGCTCTTTTAACTCTCTGATTACTCTTTCTTCTGCCTCGATATAGTTTCTTCTTGGAATGTCAGTAATTGACCCATCTGTTGTTACAACCAGACCAATGGTTGAATGATCTGCAATTACTTTTCTAGTCCCCATCTCAGCAGCTTCTTCAAAAGGTATTTGCTTCTCAAACCAGGGAGTATTCACCATCCTAGGTTGATTGTCTTCCATGTGCCCTACCGAACCTTCAACTAAATATCCTACGCAGTCTATTAATCTCACCTTAAATTTGGCATTATCCTTTAATGAAATTTCTATGGCTTCGTTTGGTACAAATTTGGGTTCAGTGGTCATAATGGTCTTTCCATTGGCACTTTGAGGAAGCTCGTCTCTTGTCCTCTCTCTTTTGAACTCATTATCAATATTAGGTATGATCAATTCATCCATAAATTTTTTTATAAATGTTGATTTACCTGTTCTAACTGGTCCTACGACACCTATGTATATGCTTCCTTCTGTTCTTTCAGCTATATCACGATATACATCAAATCCATCCAATCCTACTACCTCCTCACTTATATACTAATATCACTTTATATATATGGCTTTTTCATGATTTTATTACATATTATTGGTAAGGAAGCATTCAAAATATCTTTCTAAAAGCCAAAAGTCCGAATGATTTCACGTTTCAATCATTCGGACTTCTATTACCATTTTATATCTTTTATTTCTTCAATATCTTCAAGTTCATGAGTTTTATTTCTCATCATTAAATTCACTACAGATTCTTTTACATCAATATTGTTATAAAGTACATTATATATTTCTTCTGTAATTGGCATTTCTATGCCTTGCTTCTTTGCAAGCTCATATGCTGACTTGGTAGTTCGGATGCCTTCAACTACCATTTTCGTACTGCCTACCACTTCTTCTAAGGATTTACCTTGCCCGATTGCAATTCCAGCTCTTCTGTTTCTGCTATGCATGCTTGTGCAAGTTACTATGAGATCACCTACTCCAGATAGCCCAGCAAAGGTATTTCTTTTTGCTCCTAATGACATACCCAGCCTTGCGATCTCAACTATTCCCCTTGTCATAATAGCAGCTTTTGTATTGTCGCCAAACTCTAGCCCATCAATGATACCTGCACCCAATGCAATAATATTTTTCAATGCCCCTCCTAATTCTACTCCAATCAAATCAGGATTTGTATAAACTCTAAAATTAGGTGCCATAAAGACATCTTGCACTCTCTCCGCTGCTATTCGGCTCTTTGAAGATACAACCACTGTTGTAGGTATATCTCTTGCTACTTCCTCTGCATGGCTAGGTCCAGACAAAACTACAATATGATTTTCTGGAACTATTTGCTCAATTACTTCTGACATTCTAAGCAATGTGCCATTTTCTATTCCTTTCGCAAGGTTAACGATTATCTGTTCTTTACTCAAATATGGTTTTATTCTTTCTACAACATCTCGTAC
>JAUQXG010000402.1 GCA_030834765.1 Lutispora sp. | reverse complement strand
ACTATATACAAGCAGAAAAAGAACTTGAGAATACAGGAATAAAGTTATTCAAAGCAGCACAGATAGAAACACCTACATATGAGCAATGGATTTTAGAGAATTTAAAAGAGGGTCAATGCATCGGATTCGACGGAAGTGTATTGTCTGTTTCAGAAGTAAAGAAACTACAAATAATGCTGGATCAAAAGCTTATAAAAATAATAAAAGAGTATGATTTAATAGATTTGATTTGGCATGATAGACCCCAAGTTCCCAAGAATCAAATATATATTCATGATATATCCTTTGCAGGGAAATCAATCAGTGAGAAGTTGAAGGAACTGAGAATGAAAATGGAAGAGCATCATGCCAATTTCTATCTATTGAGCACCCTTGATGATATTGCATGGCTTTATAATTTAAGAGGAAATGATGTATCAAACACTCCTGTGTTTGTATCTTATGCATTAATTTCTATGGATAAAGCATGGCTTTTCATCAATGAAGAAAAAATAACTGTTAGCGTAAAAAAAGAATTAGAAAAATATGATGTAGAAATTGCTTCCTATGAAAATATAAAGACCTATCTCAACAGGCTGGAAGCAGGGGATATAATGGCATTAGATCCAAGCAAAGTAAACAGTATGTTGAAGGATTCAATAGGAGAAGAATGTGAAATTATCAATATAAAAAATATAGTTACAAATATAAAAGCAATAAAAAATGATGTAGAAATACAAAATATAAAAAACTGCAATATCAGAGACGGCGTTGCTATGGTAAAATTTTTATACTGGCTTGATATGAATCTGGAAAATATAAAGATAAGCGAGATAACTGGAGCAGAAAAGCTAAAAGAATTCAGAAGTGAACAAAAGAATTTTGTGGATACAAGCTTTGCCACCATAGGAGCCTATAAAGAGCATGCAGCAATGATGCATTATAAAGCTACACCAAGCAGTGATTATACCCTTGAAAAAGAAGGTATGTTCTTGGTGGATTCTGGTGGTCAATATCTAGATGGGACTACCGATATTACAAGAACTATAGTTCTTGGAACACTAAATGAGGAAGAAAAACGAGATTTTACCCTTGTTCTAAAAGGGCATTTAGCCCTTGCAAAAGCTAAGTTTTTATATGGAGTAACTGGAACCAATTTAGATGTTTTGGCTAGACAACCAATGTGGGAAAATGGGATAGATTATAAATGTGGGACGGGACATGGACTTGGAATGATGCTAAGTGTTCATGAAGCACCTCAAAGATTTAGTGTTCCCTATAATGATGCTAGGCTGGAAAAAGGGATGATTATCACCAATGAACCTGGGATATATATAGAAGGAAAACATGGAATAAGAATAGAAAATACTCTTCTTATTGTAGAGGATGAGACCACTGAATTTGGAACCTTCATGAAGTTTGAAGTCATATCTTATTGCCCAATAGATATAGAAGGAATAAAAACTAGTATGCTCAATTCTGATGAAGTCAAATGGATTAATGATTATCATAAAAAAGTATATAATAGTTTAAATGAATTTTTAACTGAAGAAGAAAAGATATGGTTAAAAGATGCCACCAGAGAAATATAATTAGTAATATTTCATTATAATAATATAGAAGAAAGATTGGTGATTTATTTGAGTAAAAAATTAGTTACACTTGTTATTTTAGATGGATTTGGGTTAACAGAAATTGAAAAAGGCAATGCAATTAGAGCAGCAAGAAAACCAAATTTAGATAAACTTTTCAATACTTGCCCTAATACGATACTGCATTGTTCCGGTCTGGATGTTGGGTTACCAGAAGGGCAGATGAGCGGGTCAGAAGTAGGGCATATGAATATAGGAGCTGGAAGGGTTGTATATCAATCTTTGCCTAGAATTTCAAAATCCATATCGGATGGGGATTTTTTTCAAAAAGAGGAATTTTTGAATGCCATCAATAATTGTAAAAAGAACAATACAAAGCTTCACCTGATGGGACTATTGAGCGATGGAGGAGTACATAGCTATAATAAGCATTTGTACGCTTTGCTGGAGCTTGCAAAAAAAGAAAATTTCACAGATGTTCATGTCCACTGTTTTTTAGACGGGCGGGATGTATCTCCTACATCGGGAGTTGGATATATAAAAGAGTTAATAGAAAAAATGAGTTCTATTGGAGTTGGAGATATTGCAACTGTGATGGGGCGATATTATGCAATGGATCGTGATGGGATGTGGGATCGAATTGAAAAAGCATATGATGCCATGGTTCTTGGAGAAGGAAATCATTGCGATTCAGCCGTGCTGGCCGTAGAAAGATCTTATAATGAAAGCATCACAGATGAATTCGTGAAGCCTACTGTTATAACAAAGGATGAAGTGCCAGTAGCTTTCATTAGTGAAAATGATTCCATCATATTCTATAATTTTAGGCCAGACAGAGCGAGGCTAATTACAAGAGCTTTAGTAGATGAAAAATTTAAAAGTTTTGAGAGGAAAAAAGGATATTTCCCTTTGAAATTTGTGTGCATGACTCAATATGACTTGGATATGCCTAATGTATCTGTTGTTTTTAAACCAGAGTCTCTTGAGAATAATTTAGGAGATTATTTAAGTCAAAAAGGTTTTAAGCAATTTAGAATTGCAGAAACCCAAAAATATGCCCATGTAACTTTCTTCTTTAATGGTGGCTTGGAAGAGCCTTATAAAGGAGAGGATAGACTTTTAATACCATCGCCCAAAGTAGACACCTTTGACCAGAAGCCTGAAATGAGTGCTTTTGAGATAACAGAAGAAGCAGTAAAAAGGATAGAATCGGGGAAATATAATTTTATATTAATGAATTATGCCAATTGTGACATGGTCGGACATACAGGCAACTTTGATGCTGCCATAAAAGCAGTGGAGACTGTAGATAAATGTGTTGGAGACATAGTAGAGTCAGTATTGAAACAAGATGGAATCGTTTTAATAACTGCCGATCATGGTAACTGTGAGCAGATGACTGATTATAATACAGGCGAGATCTTCACACCTCATACTACCAATGTAGTTCCTTTAATATTAGTAGGTGACAATGTAGCATTGGAAAAAGGCAGATTAGCCAATATTGCACCAACTATCTTAGAGATTTTGGGAGTAGAAAAGCCAATAGAGATGACCGAAGAAAGTTTAATTGTAAAAATATAATAAAAAAGCCTCATTATATTGTTCCAGCGAATTTAGTCTTTATAATGAGGCTTTTTTATGTATAAAATATAGATGAACTGCATATAATGAGTTTTGATTTTATTTTTATAAGATAGAGAATAAAAGAGCATAATGAAGTATTTTCAAAATTATTAATATTATTTCTAAAATTTCGGCAGTATGTGAGGTTTACTCTAAACTAGTATTCTGATATATTATTAGAGCACCAGTTGTTGAAAATTTCGGTTTAAGACAACAGTAAAAAACTTAAAAAAACAGATTGACAACATAAGGCAAACATGGTAACATAGTAAAAGTCAGCTCGCCGAGGAAACAAAGCGGCTC
>JAUQXG010000401.1 GCA_030834765.1 Lutispora sp. | reverse complement strand
TTCCTGTAATATCAGTTTTGGGATCTGCAAATATGCTGCCAACAAGAGAGATTGCTGCAATAAAATAAACAGCTGCTCTTTTAGCTACTGCTTTATTTATATATTTTTTCATTCATAATACCTCCATTTATTTATTTTTTGTGAAATCAAATTTTACCATGTAGTTTTCATCCAGTTTCAAAGCTGCATCAAATTCTTTTTGCTCTTTACTTTTGAAGCCTTTCATTACATCTGTTTTTCCGCTTTTAACTAATTTTTTTACTTGTGCTTCAGATATTTTCTTTTTGCATATTTCTTTATTGATAAAGAACTTGCAGCCTTCTTTATATTTCGTGCAGCCATAGCCAATTTTGTTTTCTACTATATCACCTTCCTTGCATTTTGGGCATTGTCCTAATATTATTGAATCCATAACATTTTCTTCTTTTGATATTCTCTTTCCTGAGCTATCATTTTTTATCTGTTCTATTCCATCTGTTATAAAAGTAAGCCTTTCTTCCATAAACTGACCTTTTGTTATTTCACCAGCTGCTATTTTTTCCAGGTTGTATTCCCATTCAGCTGTCATATCAGGGCTTTTCAACTGCTCTATATTTACCATAGTTATTATGTCCTTGCCTAGATCAGTGGCGATTATGTTTTTCTTGTTTCTTTTTACATAGTCTCTTTTTATCAGATCCTCTATGAAGCTCGCTCTGGTTGCATCAGTGCCTATTCCATGACCTTTTATTGCTTTTTTCAAATAATCTTCATCTATTAATCCTGATGGATTTTCCATCATCTGCAGGAGTGAGTTTTCTGTATATTTTTGTGGAGGCTTTGTCTTTTTTTCTATTATAGATGCATTTCTTACTTGTACTAGCTGTCCTTCTTTTAATTCAGGAAGCTTCTCTAAGGTTTCTTCATCTTCGCTTTCTTCTGTCTCTTTATATACACTTTTCCATCCATCTTTTATAACTGTTATTCCTTTTGTGTTAAAGGTATTGGAATTTACATCGGTTATAACTGTGGTGCTTTCGTATTCATAGTCACCGTAAAATGCTGCTAGAAGGACCAGAGTTGCTTCATCAAATACATTTCTTTCTTTTTCCGATATGCTGCTGTATACGCTTTCTATATTTTTATTGTTAACTGGAATGATTGCAGTATGGTCAGAAACCATACTGTCATCAGCAAGCCTTTTCGTGATTGGAAGCTTGTTCATGGCTAAAATATAATCTGCATATGGTTTAAATTTACCAAATCTCACACTCTCTATGATTTGTGGCAGCTCTCCTACCATGCTCTCCGTTATATGTCTGCTAGATGTTCTAGGATAGGATAGTATTTTATGCTTTTCATAAAGGGACTGCATAGTATCCAGCACCTCTTGAGCTGTGTATCCATATTTTCTGTTTAAAGCTCTTTGAAGATTAGTAAGGTTATATAGCATTGGATGAGGTTGTTTCTTCTTTTCTTTCTTAATTCTTTTTACTTCACCGTCCTTTCCTTGAACCGAATTTACTATTTTTTCTGCATCTTCCTTTTTGTTGATCCTACTTGTTTCGTCTAGGTACCATAGCCCTTTATAACCTTCTTGGTATTCGCACATCACCTCATAATAATTTTGAGTTTTAAAGTTTGCTATTTCTTCATCTCTTTTGCATATAAGTGCTAGAATAGGAGTCTTACATCTTCCTATTGAAACTTTCACACCTTTTCCACCATATTTGCATTTATATGCTCTGCTGAAATTGATACCAAGCAGCCAATCACATTCTGCTCTAGCTTGGGCTGAATAAAATATATTGTCATATTCTTTTATTGGCTGTAACTTCTCAAATCCTTTTTTGATGTCATTGTCTGTCAAGCTGTTCAGCCATAATCTATATACAGGCTTCTTAGTTCTTGAACTTAATAGTATATATCTCCCTATAAGCTCTCCCTCTCGTCCAGCATCTGTACCTATTACTACACCTTCTACATCAGATCTTTCTATCAACTCCTTTATGGTTTTGTATTGTTTCTTTGCCCCTGGATTGTCATTAATCTTCAATCCGAATTGTTGTGGTATGATTGGCAATAGGTCAAGCTTCCACTCTTTATACTTTTCATCATAATCTTCAGGCTCCTGAAGACCGAATAAGTGTCCGAAAGCCCAGGTTATTATGTAGCTGTCATTTTCTAAGTACCCATCCTTTCTAGTTTTTACATTAAGTGCTGAAGCATAATCTATAGCTACGGACGGCTTCTCAGCTATTACTAATTTTTTTGACATGATAGTTCCCCTTTCTTTTATATTCTTTAAATTTATAAAAAAATGGACTGCTTATCTATATAGATAAGTAATCCATTGCTCTTCTAAAATTGCTTAATTAACCTCGATACCCGTATAGCCCTTTCATCACCAATAAAAAAGCGTTCTATCTGAACACTTATTTTACATATCTCTATCAAAGCTAATGCCGCTCTTTTCTATTGATTTAGATTTTTTTATTAGCTTACCTATTATCTCTAGAGCTTTAGATATTAGCTTTATTGTGGGATCAGGGTTAATGTTCGTTGCCTTAATTTCAAAGGTTTTTTTCAATTTCCTTATGTCTTCATATGCCTTTACATCTGGAAATTTCTGATGAAATTCATATAATATTTTTACATCACCCTGTGAAATCATATTTATATCTGTGATCTCTGCCTCAAATACCTTTTTGATTTCATCCCTTATAGTTTTATAATTTATTTTTTCAAGCAAATCAATATCTTTTTTCTCATTTTGTCCTATTTGCATTGAATCCTTTAAAATTTTAGTTAGATATTTATATTCTGAATACTCACCAATAGATGATAACACCAATGATTTTCTAACGTAATCAGAATACTTCCTAAATATTTCTTTATCTAATGTGATATTCTTTGATTCTGCAAATTGAGCTGCAAACGTCATAGTAGTCCTACTATTGCCTTCTCTAAAAGGGTGCACTTGCCAAAGTTTTGCAATCTTTATTGCAAACAATTCTGCCCTTTCATCAATATTAAGAACTTTCCAATTTACAGATTTCAAATCTTTTATTGATTCATTTTATTCTTTTTCTATAAGTTTATAATCACAGTAATTAACACTTTTCCCATTTAACACATCTTCCGCCTTCTCAATATTCATTATCCTTGGTTTTCCTGCCCATTCGTATATATCCTCAAAAATATATTTATGTATTGCTTTCAGATGATTAAAGTCAAACCTTTGGCTCTCCATATCCCTATCAACATCAATAAATTTTACATAGGTTATATTACTCTCAGCTTTTTCTAAATCATCTGCATTTCTAATGTTAAGTTTATTTTTAAGAACAGGAATATCATCATATAAGTAAGGATCTTTCATTTGGAATCACCGTCCTAACTTAACATAGATATAAGGTTAGTGCTAATTAGCACTAACCTTATATCTTGCAATGGTTTTTTCTAAAATCTCTGAAATTTCCATTTCACCGTTTATATATTTTTCAATTAATTTTTTTGTTTCTAATGAAGGTTCTTGTGCATCAATTGTAGACATTGCTAAAGCTTCATTTGCGATTTTTTGTCTTTCTTCTTTTGTAGTATTTTTGATTGAATATTCTTTAGCCATATATTGCATTTCTCCTTTATTTATCTCTACCTATATTATACCACAAACCCTTATAATAGAACACTTACTTGCTAAAAAGGAACTCATCTATTCCTTCTTCATCTATTTCTTTATTTTTTTCTTTTTTGCTTTGATTCTGCTCCTCATTTTGTATAAATTTAATTTTGTTTTTAGGATTAGCTTCATCTTCTACAAAACCCATAGCCAAGTTTATATCCAGTAAATCTTTCTGGGATATGTCATTTACTGTTTGATTTTCTACTTTATCAAAGTCTACTTTTCCTATATTTTCAAATATTTCTTTTTCAGTTGTTATGAATTTTATTTTTTTGCTATTTTTATCTTTGATAATCCTACCTTCAAATAATGGGCTTAGATGAACTACTTTAGTTTTCTTAATTTTCTTTCCTGTGCTTATAAAGCAAACTGCCTTATAAGCATCCAAAACTTGCATTAGAAAATACTCATCAAACCTAAAATCTTTTTGGACTGAAATACTGGATGATGTTGAAAGATTCTTTCCTTTGTCTAGTATTTTTCCTATGGAGAAGCTCACTCTTGATTTTTGTGAGCTTTCTGAGATAGATGTTGAGACTCTTTCTTTATCTTCCTTGCCAATATGGTTCATCACGGTCCTTACTGTTTCTTCATCGTCCGATCTCATCCATATTTTATTTACAAAGCTCTGAAGAAGCATATTTGTGGTTTCTTTATTATTTAACACTTCTTTTAATGAGCTGTAGGATTGTGTACATACTGCTGTCACAGATCTAGGCTCACGAGATTGGGATAAAAACTCTGCATCGTTTCTTGTTACATAGGTTTGATATTCATCACATGCGGTTACCTTATATCTTTTTGCTGATATAGGATCTGAATCTGCTTTCTCCAGTGAAATCATTATTTCCTTTTGATTGTCCAACTTTAAATATGCTGCTATCAATTTTGCAACCTTCGGCTCTTTGTTGGCATTTATTTTCCACACAACTATTTTTCCTTCTTTGATTACATCTTCAAAACCGCTGAAGCTTATTTCTTCTTTGGATGGGCAGAAGATCTCTTTTACTTCTTTTGTAGATATAAAAGGTTGTGTCATTAAAGTTATTTCTGATACGATAAAGCCCTGAGCATCTTGCTTTAATTTATTATACATATCATTGAAAAAATCTTTTGCTGATTCAAAATCTGATTTTTGTTTTTCATCCAGCTTATTCTCATCAAATTTTTCTTGAAGTTCATCCATCTTTTGCGTTCTATATTCTTCCTTGGTGCCCATCTTATGAAGCTCCTCAAAATTTACGTATCCATCATTGTATACTCTTATGAGTTTTATTAATTCTGTTATTGTATTTTCAGCCATGCCTATCCAGTAAGCGTTGTTTGAATCACTACCTGTAAAAAGCTCCATTATATATCTCATCCTGTTTGCTAGCTCCATAGCTGAAAGATTTGGTTTGTGTAAGGGATTATATTTCCACTTGCCACCTATTTCTAAGGTGATTATATCTTGCCATCTTCCACATTCCATTGCAAAAGCATGTACAAATTTATAAAAGTTTCCTTTCACATCTAAGAAGAGCATTGCACATTTTTTCTCTGGGTTGTCATGCTGGTAATAAATCATTTGCAGTGCAAATTGCACTAAGAAGGATATGGTTTTACCCTGACCAATGGTTCCTATATTTATTATATTTTGAAACAATCCATCTTCTTCTATCACTTCATATTCAGGTTTATCTTTTAGATCCAAACTCTCCTCTTGGTGTACCAGTCCAATTATGTATTGAAACTTTTCCTTATCATATGGATACTTCGGAATTTTTACATCATACCATTTTATTGTTCTCTCTTTGCTAAAAAGTTTAGATAAAAATCTTTCAAATATATTGTTACATACAACAGCAATCCCAATAAATGAGACAACTAAATAAAATTGTTTTATTCTTTCCAGCTGGTCTTCATTTAGTTTAAATTTGAATATTTTCTGTGGCAATATTTCATAAGAATAATTTATTGATTCCATATCAAATATTGGAGTTGAAATTTTCATCTGTATGATATAAAGCATTATAGTAATAATTGTTATAAATACATACTGATGCTTAATAAACTTTATAATTTTATTTGCATAGTAGTTCGTGTTAATGCTCTCCATTTATTTAATCACCCTCTACAGCATCATCTGATGTATTCATTGCCTTTTTGGGTAAAACAATATTATTTTTAGTTTCCATTCCTTCCTTGAATCTTTTATAATCCTCATTTCTTTTTTCTGTTTTGAATAAAAGTGTGAGCGCTCCATCCATTACTTTTCCTATGCCTTCCGTCTCTCTTTTTTTGTCATAGCCTAAATATTTAAGGTAATCCACCAGCTCATCGTATATTTCTTCCTGTACTGTAATTTTTGCTAATGCTTTTCTTTGTTTTGCTTTCTCTATAACGGACATATTTGTACCCCCTTTTTTGTGTTTTTTATAGTAATAAGTGGGTCAATTATTCAATTTTAATTGCCCTAATAATTGACCCACTTATTGTTCTAGTTAGTGACCCATTTATAAATACCCTATCTTTCTTTGATTTCTTGGTTTATAGAGCATTCTTTGTTTGCCTATTTTTTAAGTAGTTGTTACGGCTTGTTTTTTAGGGGGACGCCCACCTTTTTCGCTCCCCACCGTAAACTATGGGGGCTTCAAAGGGGCGTCCCCTTTTTGCTACCTTACAGCTATGCTGTATCACACACCTTTTGGTGTGTAAATCTAATAAAAAGATTTATTAAATATAAATCTTTTCATCCACTTGATATACTTTTATATCAAATTTATTTGTTGAATTTGTACTTTTTGTTGTAGCAAAACTGCTGAAGATTATTTTAAAAATCCCAGCAAAATATCTATCCATTTCTATTTTTACAATATCGAGTTTTGCAAATCCTCCAGCATTTTTAAATGCAGTTTTCATTCCTTCTTCGATGTATTTTGATCCCATTTCTTTTATTTCAGATAGCTTTTTTATTTCATTTTCGTTTAGATTTTCATCTATACTTTTTTTATATCTATCTAGCATTTCTCTCTTAAATTCACCAGATTTGTAGTATTCATCAAGTCTTTTTCTTTTGATCTCATCTTCCTTTTTTTCATAATAGTTTGATAAAAAGTCTTTATAATATTTCAATGTTGTGTCTATAATGCTGCTATTATCGTAATTGCTTGTCTTGGTGATATGCATTCTTGTAAATTTCTCTGCCTCTTTTTTGTAAATTTCTCCCCTTTCTTTATCATCTGTTACCACTAAAAAATCGACTCTAAAAACACCTCCTGACAAGATCATATTGATATATTTATTTACCAATTGAGTTAGCTGATGTCTTATTGCGATATAGTATTTATCTATATAAATGATCACTATTTTTGGCTCTGCATCATCATAAATCATTTCGCCTTTTGTTAGTGCAGCATTAGATTTTTTCGTAAAATCTAATGTGATTTCTTCAAGGTGTATAAAGGAAGAATCCTTATTATATTTTCTGGGAAATGTATCCTCTTTGAACTTTCCCATTGTAAAAAGTGCCATCCTATCCTCATGAGCTGCTACAATATAATCACCTAAATCTTTATAGATCTCACAGCAGAAATAGCTTTTCAAGAGTGCTCTATATGCATACTCCTCATTATGCTTTTTTCTAAAGTATGAATCTGGATTGTTAAAAAGCTTGCAGGTCTTTTGCGTTACTTGGTATGTTACTGGCTCAATTTTAGAATCAGTTTTTAGTCTTCTTTTTGTCAGATAATTCATTTCAACAAGCTTATCCAGTTTCTTAATTCTATTTCTACTTGATATCAGAGGAAAGAGTATATCAAGATGCTTTACTCTCATATACCCCCCATAGCTGTATATAATTTTTAGTAAATTTCTATTATCTTCAGTTAATATTCTGCCTGCCAATTCTATCACCACCTATAGACTTATAAGTACTACACTTGCATCTTTTAGTGTGTTGGTTATAGTTTTATACTGTTTGCTTGAATCCGTATACCAAACCAGGTTATCTATATTTTCTGCTTTGGACTCAATTGTTTTGGGTTTATACCCACAGTCTACTTCTATATTTATGTGACTTTTTTCACCTGTATTGATATCTTCAAGCTCTACATGCAAGTCTGGATATTCTACTCTCTGCTTGCCCTTTTCAATCATATCTTTTGACTTCATTTGCTTATCTGTCATGGTGCTTAACACCCTATAACCTTCTTTTTCAAGCTTCTCTTCTATATCTTTATATGCAGTATAGATAAGCAAATCATGATGTAACTCTACTGGTCTTCCTTTAACTTTGGAGCTGAATATTTTATCAGCCTTTACACCAGTTAAATGAGAAGCAGCCTTCTTTCCATCTGTAGTAAGATAATATATTTTTTCAAAATTACTATCATTATTTAAGTCTCTTTTATATTCTTCAATATATCCTTTGTTGAGCAAATAGTTTAAATCAGACTTAAATATGATGCTATTATCCTTGTAAATAAAACTATCTATTTGGTTATCTGTGAGGTTTAAAAATTGTCCCAATGTTTTAATTGTTTCTTTCTGTTCAGTAGAAAATTTGTTTACTCCTTTTTCTTTTAGCAAACTAATTCTTTCATAAAGACTGTCTTTCAGACGAAATTTCCCTTCTCCGATGTGTTCCGTCAACCCCATTTCTTCTAATGTAAAAAGCCTTTTTTGTATTGAAAATATTCTTTTTTCAATCAGATCATGATCTGTTTCTTTTGTGTTTTTCTGAAATATTTCAGCAGACCAAATATTATTTTCTGATATATCTGTAATATTCTTTTTATCCCAGTTTTGCAGTTTAAAACTATCAAGGCTGCTTTCTTTGCTTTGTTCCTTAATACATTCTGCAATAGAAAAATCCTTAGATATTTTATCATCTAAGGATTTTTCTGTATCTTTGTGTTTGTGATTTTTAATTTCGACTTCATTATCTCTTGTATTGGCCATATCTTCATCAAACAACCTTGCATAGTCAATATATATGTCTACATCGTTTTCTTCCCTTGTATAGCCTTCAAATTGGTTATAATCGTATTCTGGGATATCATATTCAATATTGTCTGTGTATGGTTCCTCAATAAAGTCAAATACACTGCTACTTTGGATATCTGTATGATTTATTTCATTCTGGAGCTGTTTTTGTTTCTTCTCCTCATCCTTCAGCTTTATAAACTCTTGTACTTTTTCTTCTCCCTGAGCTGTTTTACTGTAGATCTTATTGTCATATTTTATATAGCCTTCTGCTTCCAATTTTCTTAGCCTTCCGATAAACATTCCTTGTTCTTTTTCATCTGAGATCTTAGCTTTTATAATGTCCATTGTAAGCTTATCCTGTGATTGCTCAACCATTCTATATATCTTTACATCAGCCCAGCCAACCTTTAAGTAATTTTCTTTTAGATGCTTTTCTGCTTTATCTGTTATGTGATACTGACCATCACTGTATTCTAGATAACCATTAACAGCTAACTTTTCACAGGTTTTCTGGACTATTTCTAACTTTTTATCTGGATCTTCTATTCTGTCATCAGCTTTATAGCTTTCTAATAGCTTATCTATTATAATGCCGTCTTTTTCTGCATCCTTTAGTATTCCATAATGAAATCGCTTCACTTCAAAGTTCTCTTCAGGTTTTACTTTTAAGTCTAGACTTAGTTTCTTGCCTTCAATTTTAGCATAAAAGGTGCTGCTAAATTCAAAAGAATTATCTTCTTTTCTTATTATTAACTCTGCATTTTCAAGGGTTTTTGTTCTACCCTTTGCATATTCTATAAACTCATTATATTTGTCTTCCGCAGTTTTTGTTTTACCATACATGTAATTATATAGCCCAGCTGCTCCCTGTTCTATATCTGCCAAAGTGAATTGATTTTTATCTTTTACAGCATTGTATAATACAATATCATCATAGATCAGCTTCTTATCAGCGACTTTAGTAAATGCATGAGTTATGAAAATTTTATGGTCTTTTTCTTCCAGCATGTTATTCTTAATCAGAAAATCCATCTTGTCATCAATGAACTTATCTAAGGCTTCTTCCTTCTCATCCTGAATTTTCTGACCTTTTTCACTGAAGCAATAGCTACCTTCACCATCTTTATAAAGATAGCCTTCATTTACATTGTTGTCTAATCTTTTTGTAAGGTATTCAAGCTGTCTTTCTGAATACTTTTTATCTCTATATTCTGCCTCCAGCTGATTTTTTAGATTCTCTAAAGAAAGAGCGCCTTGGCTTTTATTTATGTATCCGAATACAACATTAAGATCATAATCTGTAAAAACAAACTTTGTGTTTACCAGTTTCGCTTGCTCTTGTCCCTTTTCATTTATGCTAACAGTTTTTGTATCTGTATTAAAGTCTAAATATCCATGCTGTACATTTTTATTGAGCCTGCTCGACATGATTTTAAACTGTTTCTCTGCTTCAGCAGCATCATCATATCGCTCTGATATGTTTTTTCTCAATTCTTCTTCATTTAAAATATTATCCTTAAACTCTTGAAACAATACATTTGCATCATACTTGCTAAACTGAAATTCTTTTTTGCTATCCTCCGATTTAGGAAGTGTTTTTAAGATTTTGTTTATAGTCTCTTTATCTTCATATAAAGAGGCTATAAATGCTTCTTTATCAATATAGCCATAGGTTAATTCTGAATCTTGGCTTTGTTCTTCTATTTTAGTCTGTCCTTGATGATTTAGATCTCTTTCTCCATCATCTAAAGGGACATATCTTCGTCCTGGTTGATCGATTTTTTCATTCTTGCTTTGTCCTTCTCTATCTCCAATGGAGTCATATTCTCCAATTCTCT
>JAUQXG010000400.1 GCA_030834765.1 Lutispora sp. | reverse complement strand
CAAAAACAAAGCATCCGTTTATTTTTCTCCCGTTTAAAAGAGCCTTTTTACCGCAGGTGCATATGGTTTTCAGCTCTTCTATACTGTGAGCAAGGAGCAGCATTCTTTCGCTTCCTTCAAAGCCATTCATTAAAAAATCTGTTCGTAATCCATAGCAAATAACTGGAATATCCATCATGACTGATATCTTGAAAAGCTCATCTACTTGATGTGTTTTTAAAAATTGTACTTCATCCACCAAAACACAATGTATTTTACCATGTTGCCTCTCATAACTTTTTACCTCATCAAACACATTTTTTTCTCCTGATAAAAGCAAATCCACATCTCTGGTAACACCAAGCCTTGAAGTAATTGAATTTCCGCCTTTTGTATCTGTCATTGGTTTTAGTATTACAACTTTCATTCCTCTTTCTTCATAGTTATGGGCAACTTGAAGAAGGTTTGTAGACTTTCCGCTGTTCATGGCACCATATCTAAAATATAGTTTACCCATAATTCCCCTCCCTGCAGCTATGCTGCATAAAAATCAAGCTGAAAAGATGCAGGCTTTTCAGCCTATTATCTCCCCCTAAATAACAAAAAAAGACGAATAATATTATTCGCCTTCTTTAAGATTAAATCTCTTCTTAAATCTGTCAACTCTTCCGCCTGTGTCAATAAGTTTTTGCTTTCCAGTAAAGAAAGGATGGCATTTTGAACATATTTCTACTTTGATTTCTTTTTTAACAGAACCTGTAGTAAATGTTTCTCCGCATGCACATTTCACTGTCGCTTCACTGTAATTTGGATGAATTCCTTCTTGCATCTTATTCACCTCTTTCCCTGAACTCTCTATATAAAATAGATTTTTCTTTTTTTCATAGCTTATTTATTATAGCATAGGAAATATATTATATCAATTGTTTTTTTATTACATGAATCACACAACAATTTCTATTCTCTCACATTCCATTTTTTGATTGCATCTATGAAGTCTTCGTTGGTTCCTGTTTTTTCTAGCATGTTTATGAGGCTTTCGGCAGTATCTGAGTTAGAACCGTTGCCAAATGCTCTTCTTATTTTCATGACTGCCTCATATTCTCTGGCTGTTAAAAGCATTTCTTCTCTTCTTGTTCCTGATCGATTCATATCTATTGCCGGGAATATTCTTTTTTCTGATAGTTTCCTATCTAGATGCAGCTCCATGTTTCCTGTACCTTTGAACTCTTCATAAATCATATCATCCATTCTGCTTCCTGTATCAACCAACGCTGTAGCAAGTATTGTGAGGCTGCCGCCTTCTTCTATGTTTCTTGCAGCTCCAAAAAACTTCTTTGGTCTGTACAATGCGCCTGGATCTAGTCCTCCAGATAAAGTTCTTCCTGTTGGTGCAATTGTTAGATTATAAGCTCTTGCAAGTCTTGTTATGCTATCCATCAATATGACCACATCTTTTTTCTGCTCTACTAGCCTTTTTGCACGCTCTAGGACTATTTCAGCCACTTTGCAGTGATGATCTGGCATTTCGTCAAATGTAGAATAAATGACATCACCTTTTATAGACCTTTTCATATCTGTAACTTCTTCAGGTCTTTCATCTATTAATAAAACGATAAGTTCTATATTGGGATAATTTGCAGTAATACTGTTGGCGATTTTTTTCAAAAGAATTGTTTTTCCTGCTTTTGGAGGTGAAACAATAAGTCCTCTTTGCCCCATGCCTATAGGTGCAAGTAAATCTATCAGCCTTGGTGCAAGATCTTTGGGATTGCTTTCTAGCTTTGTTCTCTTATTTGGATAAATAGGAGTCAAAGTATCAAAATTAGGTCTTCTTCTAACTGACTCAGGATTATCACCATTTACTCCCTGTACATATAAAAGTGCTTGGAATTTCTCTCCTTCTTTTGGTGGCCTTGTTATTCCTGTGATTTTATCTCCGGTCCTCAGATTGAATCTTCTGATTTGTGAGGGTGATATGTATATGTCTCGATCTCCTGATTGGTAATTATCCGATCTTAAAAATCCAAACCCGTCTGGCAAGATTTCAAGTATTCCATCTGCTTTGCCGCCTTGAGCGATATCCTTGCTTTGAAGTATCTTTTTCTCATC
>JAUQXG010000399.1 GCA_030834765.1 Lutispora sp. | reverse complement strand
TTAAATAAGATAAATTAGATGAAATAAGGGGCAGTAGATTTTCTACTGCCTTTTCTTATTGGCACATATCAAACCCGAATATCAATTTTATTATCTGATGTTTCTGATTTTGGTGGCGGTGAAGGCATTTGTGTTCGTCCTGCATTTTGCTTCTGTTCATTTTTTTCTGATTTTTTTTGTTGTATTTGTGCCTCAATCTGCTGTATTTGCAGCTGAATCTGCTTCGTCTTTTGTTCCTTTGTTTTTTCATCATCTTTACTTTGACTGACCTTTTGTAATTCTTTCTGTAGATTTTCCTTCTGCTTTTCAAGCTGCGTTATTTCATCATTGCTGCTTGATGTAGAAATTAAATTACTTGTTGAAGATGAAACGGATGAAATGTTCATTATATGTCACTCTCCTTTATATCTATTTAGATATCCTATTGTTTTATAGTACTTCCGCTTTTTATTACTTTAATTGTGAATCAAAAGAACTCCAATATGTATCATCATCTGAAAACAGCTGTGACTCATAAGCTTTTATGGCTGATTCAAAGACACTTAGCTGTTCTGATGTTATTGCTCCATCTTCTACAAGATTATTAAGAATATTTGTCATTGAATCAGAATCTTCACTCTGAATAAATTGTGGGGGTGAAGGTGGCATTCTATGTGCTTTTTTCGCTGAATCAAAAGTATTGTTTATAGCAGTTGCCTGATCCTCTGTGATAGTGCCAGCTTCCACAAGACCATCCAAAGGATTTTTAAATGTATTAGATGTAATCGTTGCACCGGGCTGTGCCTGATAAGCCCTTCTTGATAACTCTAAGGCATTATCGATAGCTTTTTTTTGATCTTCCGTTATTGTTCCATCTTCTACAAGGCTATCCAAGGGGTTTATGAATTTATTAGCTGGTGTAGCTTGTGTAGAATCACCTGCTATTTTTAGTATTTGCTGGGATGAGTCCGTGGACTGTGTATCCTTTCCATTATGTATTCTCTGCTGTCCTTGCATCGAAGATATTAGATTATTGTATTGAGTATACTTGCTGTAATCATAATTTGTGGAAATGTTCATTCTTTCTGCCTCCTTATTTTGCCTCCGTGCAATTTTTCTCCTATTATCTTTATCGGCTCATATTATTAACTAAAATGTGGCAATAGTGCGGCAATAGTATGGCAAATTTAAGACTATACAAACCTTTTAACACAATCTTTACCTTCTTAGCAATCAGAATTAAACTAACTATTCTATAATGAAATAATCAGTAATACTTATAGGTAACTTCTATAAAACGATATGCTTTGACAATAATCTTAAATATTATTGTATTTTTAGTTGACAAGATATCTTAGTTAGAGTACCCTAAATAAAATATGATTCCTCAATATGTTTATTAGGACAATGAAGATATCTAAAAAGATGGTTGATTTGTCCCAATTCAAAATATATCTATGAAGCTATGATAATGAAACAAAAGTAATCCTTATCAAAAATCCAGATCAGAATTTCAAATGCGTTGGGCGAAATAACCAATGCAAAGCATCTAAAGTATTTTAAAAACCAAATTATGTTTTGCTAAAATAAACTCTATAAATATAAGATAGGAGGATTATTATATGGTTAATGATGTGTTATTAAAATTCAATGTAATACGAGTGAATAGGTTTAATGTAATATTGACATGGGTTCTTGCTACACTTTTATCAGTACAAGCTTTTATCTCAACTGGGGTGTCATACGGTTTAAAAGTTTTGCTATGTACCTATACAGCATCTATCATTGCCACATTAGCTCTGCTTTTCAACTTGAAATTCAGTAAGTTTGAAAATATTATTGCTATTATTATCCCATTTTCAATTGTCGCCTCATCCAGCTATTTTAGTCATATGGAGCAAGGGGCAATTTCAACACGAGTTTTCTTAGTATATGTAGGTACAATAGCTATGGTAGCAATGTATTTTAGGTCTAGTATACTTCTAACATATGGAGGCCTATTGAATGCATTTCTCATCGCTTTCTATTTAATAGATCCCCAAGGCTTAATAGGTCAAAATTATACTATGGATGAATTTAGAACAAGACTGTTTTGTATAGATTTCATTGTGATTATTTTTTACTTTCTGACAAAGTGGGGAAATGAATATATCATGTCTGCATTTGCCAAAGAACAGGATTCAAAGAAGCTATTAGAAAAACTGACGGAAACAATGGATGTAATTGATAAAAATACTTTTGTACTGAATGAAAGCATAGCAAAATCCTATTATTACATACAAACAATTGAACAAGCGAGCTCTGAAACAACAATAGTAGTTGAAAAGATTGCAGAGGGTGTTGGAGAAGAGGCTGTT
>JAUQXG010000398.1 GCA_030834765.1 Lutispora sp. | reverse complement strand
TTTTCACTTCGCCTTTCACTAAAGGTATGAACTCTTCCTTTTTTCTTGTCATGGTGTTAAATAATTTCATGCTATCTCTTCCTTTCTAGTTTCTTTGATTTGATTATATAAATTTTTGCATATACACTCCATTTCATCACTCCTACAAAAAAAATGAAACCGCCTCTATAAAGAGGCGGATATTAACCGCGGTTCCACTCTTAACCCACTTATTACCATAACGGTTGCCAAGGCTACCGCCGATGAATACTCATTTCCTCATCGGTGCTATTAGGTGCACTTCACCTCGGTATTTATCCTAAATCCCTTTCAGCCGGTGAGGATTTATCTCTGTGAATCTTCCGAAACTACTCTACCTAATCATCGCATCAAATATTTACCTAATTATATTATTACAAAGCAATCATGTCAAGGGACTTCTATTCGTTTATTTTATATCTTAAATATCTTCCGCTTCCCCCATAAATATATATAGTTTCAGGTGTTGCAGCTTTCTTATCTATTCTTTGTAAAAGGACTAGCTTCCCTTCCGCTACGCTTCCTGCCCGAATAAATTTGAAGGAGTTTGTTTTTATGACTTCTTCATATTTGTATTTTATATTATTATATGTAACCTCTTCATAATACTGAACATCTCCTACAGGCATTCTAGACTTTAATACAAAAAGTATCACTATAATAAGTATCAATGAAATAAGTGTATACTTGTTTCTTTTTATAATTTTTTTATTGGCTTTTATACGAAAAGACATGTTATTCTTCTCCCAAACGATTTAATGCATCTTCGATGGCCAATTCTTCCATCTCTCCTATTCTAGCTTTGAACTCCACAATACCTTGATCTATCTTTTTTCCCACAGTAATTCTAGTTGGTATACCCAAAAGCTCTATATCTTTAAACTTCACTCCAGGTCTTTCATTCCTATCATCAAATAATGTTTCTACACCCACAGACTTTAGCTTTAAATAAATGTCTTCTGCAGTTTTCATCTGCAGCTCATCCTTTGGGTTAATAACAATGAGTGCAGTTTTATATGGAGAAGCAAGCTTTGGCAGCGCGATTCCACCTTCGTCATGATTGCATTCAATAACAGAGCCCAAAAGTGTATATAAATTAATCCAACAGCTCATGGCATAAAAAGCATCTTGTTTTCCACTTTCATCTACACAGGTAGCTCCCATGCTTTTTATTGTCTCCTTATGAATTCTATTGATACTTCCAAAAACAAATCCACTTTCTTTATTTAGATTTCCTCCACAGCCAGGGCATTTTGAAGTTTCATCAATACATTTTATATCACCAGTAAGCTGTGCCTTGAAATCTCTGTGTATATTTACATTTTTTAAGTGATAGTCACTTTCATTTGCTCCAACTATCACATTTTTTAATGAAAGTACTTCATGGTCAGCAACAATGAAAACATCAAATAGATTAACTGGTCCAGCAAATCCTACTTTGGCACCTGTAACTTTTTTTACTGTATCCTCGTCAGCCATTATCAATTCTCTGCACTTCAAAAGTTTTTTCAATTTTGCTTCACTTAATTCTCTGTCACCTCTCACAAGGGCAGCTACTACTTTACCGTCAGCCTTATATAGAAGAGTTTTAACAAGCCTATCTGCACTACATTCTAAAAAAGCCGTAATGTCTTCTATTGTTCCAGCATCAGGTGTGTACACTCTTTCCTTTTGCAATTCTTCTTCTGAAGACTTCTCATAAATGTGCTCTGCTGGGTATGCTTCATAAAGCATGTTCTCTTTACAGCTTTCACAAATAATATTTGTTCTATTGCCACCAATATGTGGATAAAACAATACTTTATCCGCATCATCATAATATGGTGATACGGTATGAATCATTTTAAAGTTTAGTCCAAAGGAATCTAAAAGACCTTTTAACTTTTCGCAGGCTTCTTCATAGGATTTATCTAAATTATCTTTTCCCATACAATAGTATAAGCTTCTAAAAGCCTTATAGGTTTTAGATTTTAGCAAGCCTAACCTTGGTCTTATTGTATGAAGTTCATGATCTTCTATGGAAGTAAAACATTTAGGTAGTTGTTTGTATGAATTAATATCTTCACCTAGAACTTTCATTAATCCTAATATGTACTCTGGATCAGTTGTTTGTTCATCCTTCATCTTCATTGTGCCAGTATATCCAACTTCCTCACCATCAAAGACCTTCTCTAACTCTGCGACGATCTTTTTGCAAACTTTTTGTCCCATGGGCAGCAAGACAAATTCTCCTGCTCCTCCACGCCTTATCATACCAGCTCTTAAAAGCAGTTTCTGGCTTATAGCCTCAACATCTTGTGATGCTTCTCTTAAAGTAGGTATATATGCCTTTGTATATCTCATAAAACCTCTCCTTTATTTGTACAAGCCCACTACTGCATAAGCTGCCATGCCTTCACCTGTTCCTGTAAAGCCTAGGCCTTCTTCAGTAGTAGCTTTAATATTTACTAAATCATTTTCTAACTCTAAAGCACTAGCAATGTTTGACTCCATCTCCTCAATATATGGAGATAGCTTTGGAAGCTCTGCAACTATAGTGGCATCAATATTTCCTATTTTATAACCCTTATTTTCTATAATGCTCTTTACTTTATCTAATAGTATCATACTATTGATATCTTTATATTGGCTATCCTTATCTGAAAAATGCTTCCCAATATCTCTTTCTCCGCAAGCTCCTAAAAGTGCATCCATAATAGCATGGACTAAAACATCTGCATCAGAATGTCCATGCAGTCCTCTGTCAAAAGGTATATCAACACCTCCCAATATTAATTTCCGATCTTTTACTAATCTATGTACATCATAACCATTTCCAACTCTATAAATTTAAATCACTCCTATCATAAAGCACTCATGTACCTATAATCATTATAATATACATCAGCCATTTTTTTAACTGCTCTAAACAAATAAAAATAATCGATATTATAAGTGAAGTGCTAAGCTTTATGTTATATAATTATATTAATTACAATCTCTAATGGTTTACCTTTGAATTTTAGTTATCCTTTGGAGATTTTAGTAATTGCTATTAAAGATTAGAGATTATTAAAAGGAGAGGATTATTATGCCAGTTAAAGTGAAAGACATTGTAGCAACATTCGATTTAAAGGTATTCAATAGAGGCTCTGAAGATGCCGAGGTTAAACACATAGAGACGAATAGAAGCGGACTACAGCTATCAGGTTTTTATGACTATTTCGAGGAAAGCAGAGTACAAATAATCGGTAAGGCAGAAAATGCCTATTTGCAAAGTCTTGCTCCAGCGGACAGAGATGAGGCTATATGTAATTTAATAATCCACAATGTTCCTTGTATAATAATTACCAATAATATAAATGTTTCTGATAAGGTTATACAATTTGCCCAGGAAAATAACAGATGGCTGTTAGGCTCTGATAAGTCCACCTCAAGTCTTCAGGTTGATATTACTTTATATCTTCAAAACGGCTTAGCTGAATGTATAAATTGCCATGGGGACTTATTGGATGTATACGGTGTAGGCGTATTGATTACAGGGCAAAGTGGTATAGGTAAAAGTGAAACGGCACTTGATTTAATCAGAAACGGTCACTTGATTGTGGCAGATGATTCCATCATAGTAAAAAAGCTTGGGTCAAATTTACTTGTTGGGGTTGGAAGTGAACTAACAAAAAACTTGATGGAGCTGCGGGGTATTGGAATCATAAATATTAATTCATTGTTTGGTAAAAGTGCTATTAGATTACAAAAAAATGTTGAAATTGTTGTTAATTTGGAAGAGTGGAATGAAAATTATCATTATGATAGAGTTGGAGAAGAGTACGAAAAAACAACTATACTAGGCATAGAGCTTCCTTTTATCAGAGTCCCTGTAAAACCAGGCAGAAACCTAGCTGCCATAGTTGAAATTGCCGCATTAAATTATAGGCAAAACCTGATGGGATATAATGCAGCAAAAGAATTAAGCAATGCAATTAAAGCCTTGAGCAAATAAAGGAATCATTTTATCGTGAGACTAAAAATTAAGCTAATTGCCAGATTGAATATATTCAATCTGGCAATTAGCTTATCTCTAGTCTTTATATTAATTTATGCTATTTCTGAATATCTTTTTTTGTATCATTGTACTCTTTAACCATTCTATATGGTTTTGTAATAATTCTGATAGGTATAGAATATAGGAATTTCCCTAAATCTTGTTTGATTTCCTCACTCATTCTATCAGGCTTAGTTTTTATTCTTTGAAGTACATCTGCTGCATAAGCTGATAGAATAAGCTCTTCATTGATATGAAGCTCACTCTCACATTTCTTGCAAGTAATTTTTTCTATATTTTCACCTACATATGTTATTTCATGAACCGTATCTTCTTTGCAGTTTATACAGTAAAGCTCCGTTTGAAATTTTGTTATGCTCATACTATCAACTCCATTTTGCACAATATATTTATATTATATCCATCCCTAGGATATTTAAAAATAAAACATTTAATATTATATATTATGCTGCTATATATGTCTTATTTACTATAATATTTATCTCAACAAGAGGCATATACAACAATCACATCAAACCGGTTCTGATAAAAGATATCCATTCATTACTTTAGATTAAAAAATGTTTCCTTACCTAAATATTTAGCCATTTCTCCCAATCCTTCTTCTATTCTTAAAAGCTGATTATATTTTGCTACTCTGTCTGTTCGAGAAGGTGCACCGGTTTTTATTTGTCCTGCATTTACAGCTACCACCAGGTCTGCTATCGTTACATCTTCTGTCTCTCCTGATCGATGTGAAACAATAGCTGTATAGCCCGCTCTGTTTGCCATAGCTATAGCATCAAGAGTTTCTGTAATAGTTCCTATTTGATTTAACTTGATAAGTATGGAGTTTGCTACTCCCAATCTTATTCCTCTGCTTAATCTTGCTGTATTTGTTACAAAGAGGTCATCTCCTACTATTTGAACCTTATCTCCAAGCCTTTCGGTCATAAGCTTCCAGCCATCCCAATCCTCTTCTGATAATCCATCT
>JAUQXG010000397.1 GCA_030834765.1 Lutispora sp. | reverse complement strand
ATATAAAGGCAACAGCTATTCTTATTAAAAAATCACTAAGATGCATAAATCATACCTCTTCATCTATATTATAATAATACTTCTCTATCTTATATACATCTTTACTTATATTTATATCATATTCATCCTTCATATAGCTGTTACACAAGATAGGTGTTTTATTCTTTTTCGCTCTCTTCTTTTACCCTCTTAGGCGGTTTTGGTCCATAATATTGAAACAAATCTGTTTTCATCATTCCATTATACAGCTTTCTTTTTTTATCGGCTTTTTTGCCAAAAAACTTTTCAAATTCTTCATGAGCTGTGATGATATAATAAGACCATGTATCTAGATTTAAAAAAGCTTTTCCCATCTGTTTATAAAGCTCTGTAACGGTAACTTTATCCTGCATACGCTCTCCATAGGGAGGATTCGTTATAATAAAGCCATATTTGCTTGTGCTACTTAACTCTTTTACATCCCTTTTTTGAAAATGAATATAGTCTTCTACGCCTGCAAGCTTTGCATTTTGTCTTGCAATTCTTAATACATTTTCGTCAATATCATAACCTTGTATGGTAAATTCTACACCTTCTTTTACTGCATTCCTTGCTTCTTCTCTTGCTTTCACCCAAAGCTCTTTTGGTATTCTGTCCCAATCCTCAGAAACAAACTCCATGTTCATCCCAGGGGCCATGTTTAATCCGATCATAGCCGCTTCTATCAATATTGTTCCTGAGCCACACATTGGGTCCACTAAAACCCGATCTTCTCTCCAAGGAGTCAGCATCACCATAGCTGCTGCAAGAGTCTCCTTGATGGGAGCTTCATTGGCCAACTCTCTGTATCCTCTTTTGTGAAGGGCTTTACCCGTAGTATCAAGATAGATGACTACTCTATCTTTGTTTAAAAATACATGAATGGGGTATTTAGCACCGGTTTCAGGAAAAATATCAATATTGTAATGAGCTTTCATGCTTTCCACAGCTGCTTTCTTTGTTATGGCTTGTATATCAGAAGTGGAAAAAAGCTTTGACTTTACAGATGTAGCTTTGGCAACTGGAAATTCTCCAGTCTTTGGTATCCATTCATACCACTTTATCCTTTTCACATTTTGAAAAAGCTCCTCAAAAGTGGTTGCCTCAAATTCTGCCACCTTTACCATAACTCGCTCGGCGGTCCTAAGCCACATATTTGCTCTGCATATTCCTTCTTCATCTGTCTCAAAGTTTACCCTGCCATCTTCAACCTTGGTGACTTCATATCCAAGGTTTTTTATTTCTCTTCCCAATATAGCCTCTATCCCAAAATTACATGGGGCTGTTAGTTCAATCTTACCCATTTTTATACTTTATCCTCCGCAACTTTATATTTAAATAAAAATACAGGCTCCACCTGTATTCAGGTTTTGACCTGTATTTATTTATTATTCTATTTGTATATTCTTCGTCTTCAACTTTCTATCTATGTATTCTTCTACAAGTTTTTTTATCACCGCTGTAAGCGGAACTGCAAGGAGTAAGCCTATTATTCCAAAGGTACCTCCACCAATTATAATGGCAAACATGATCCATATTGGTTTTAATCCTACTTGTTCGCCAATAATTCTAGGAGCCATTAAAAGACTGTCAAATTGCTGTAAAAGAATAATAAATATCAATATCCATAAAGCTTTTATAGGATTTATAAACAGAGTTATTGCTACTGCGGGTATCAGCCCTATGATTGGACCGAAATATGGTATCATATTCGTAATACCAACTATGACACTAAATAGCAATGCATATCTGATTTGCATAATACTAAGACCTATAAAGCAAAGTATCCCTACAAGGATAGAGTCCAGCATTTGCCCTACTATATATTTTGAAAAAGTGTAATCCATTTCCTTTGCAAAGCTTATAAAGCCATCCATCTTTTTTTCTTCAAACAACCCATAGAGAAGTCTTTTTATTCCTTTGCCAAAGCCTTCTTTATCTGCAAGAAAATAAATAGAAATCACCAATCCCAGCAAAAAATTGAACATCGCCGAAGTAAAACTAATTAGCCGTGTAAAAGCAGCCGTAAGTATTAAATCAAGATAGTTGCTTGTTTGCTGGATAATGTTGCTCAGATTTTGTTCGATCTTTTGATCTATTCCATATTGAGAAGCAAAAACAAGTCCTTTTGATATCCATGTGTTTGCTATATCAATATACTTTGGCAGCTCTTTTATAAGGTCTGCTATACTTTGGGCTATACCAGGGAGTATCACTGTAATGCCAAGTGAAATCAATCCTAATACCAGCAAGTACACAAACAATATGCATATATTTCTTCCAAACTTGAGCCTCTTTTCAAAGAGTTTCAGCAAAGGGTTTAATAGATATGCAATGACAAAGCCAAGAACAAAGGGGCTTATCAGCGCAGCTATAAACCCAAAAGCCATTTTCACCAGCTCAAAATTTTGGATTAGCTTATAAAGTATCAGTGTGATTAAAATAATAGGTATAAACCTTAAATACAGGATTCTGTTTTTATTCAAATTCATCGACCTACTTAAACACAAGTTCTATTTCAAAGCCACAAGAAGGACATATTCCAATAAATCTCTTTCCTATGTCAAAAAGTTCAAAAGTTTCATCACACTGGCTGCACCTTACAACGCATTTTTTCATATAAAGGAGCGTTCCAATGAATTTCACCTTATTATTCTTATACTTTTCTGCCACCTTTTTATACATCTTGCTTTCGCTCTTATCATACATGAGCTCATCTCTTAGTCCCACAAACTTAACATTTTCGTTTTGCAAGGACTTTCTGTTGTTTTCTAATTCTTTGACTTGCTCTGATATTTCAAATATTCTGTCTTGATTGTAAGTGATCTTTTGACTTAGCTCCTCTAAAATATCTACTTTTTTATGATAATTAAAATATATTCGGAAAGCTTCCTCATAGTTTTCTTTGTGATTAAACTCTTCATGGCAGAATCTGCACTCATCAAGCTCTGGTATATCAAATTTTTCAACATATGTATTACCTAAAGTATCGCAATATGGGCACTTTATAATATATATAGAATCTACAAAACTTTCTTTTTCAAGTTCTGCAAAAAGCTCCTCATATTCTTCATTTGTAAGATCTATTTCCGCTATGGCATTGTTGTACATTACATCGTTCTCATCAAATTTTTCTAGTAATTTTAGTAATTTTTCTGTCTTCTCTGCAGGTATAATTGTCTGGTCGTGTAAATACTCTAACAGGTTCATATCTTTTCCTCCTCATTTGAGCTATTATTATAGTTATTATACAATAACAAAGTGAATTAATATATATTTTTGTTAATTTTACTCATTGTTATCCAGCTATTTAATATCTTGTCAAACAAAATATATATTATTCTCCATAGTAAATTTAAAACTGCAAAGAAAAGAGATGTTGCGTGTTATGGCAAAGTTGAAGATTGAACCTATAAAGCAACCAAATAAAATTATTAATTACTGGAAAAAAGAAAAATTTATTGTAGCGTGTATTGTACTATTTGGACTAGCCTTTAACATTTCTACTATTTTAGGTCCTATTTATCAAGGCAAATTGATTGATTCCATTGTTGGCGGCGATAGCCTATCCTCTGTAGGGATACTGGTTGTTACTTTTGTGGCTCTTATTGGAATGATTCAATTCATGCGCTACTTTAAACGTTTTTACATAAGACGTTTTGCCAACAGCACAAGTGCAACCATGAGACTTATGATATACAACAATATCATGCATAAAAGTACTGAAGAATTAGATAATGAAAATACAGGTAACTTAATGACCAGGGCCATTTCTGATGTTGATTTGTGCGTGGAAGGTATGCGAAAGTTCACTACAGAAATATTTGATACTGGTGTTAACATGGCAGCTTATCTCATATCCATGTTTATTTATGATGCAAAGATCACAATACTTTCCTGCTTTTTCATTCCCATTGCAATGACTCTTGCAGAAAAATTAAAAAGCATCATATATAAGTATTCAAACGCCTATCGCACAAAGAGCAGCTATATTGCCAGCATGACCTATGATGCAATTGAAAATGCCATGCTTTATCGTGCAAACGGCATGGAAGCTCAAAACATAGAAAAATACAATGTTGATTTGGAGGATTTGCAAAGCAAGGCAATCAAAGCCAATATTTTGGAAAACTCCATGCAGCCTATTTATAATGTTATTGCAATGCTTGGAGTAATCACGGTGATCTATCTTGGTGGTACAAAAGTTATTCATGGTAGATGGACCGTAGGTATATTCTCTACATACATCATTATGTTTACCGCAATGGCAATCAAAGCTAGCAAGGCAGCAAAGCTATTTAATTCTGTACAGAAATCACAAGTATCATGGAAACGTATTAAGCCATACCTTACGGAATATGCAGATAAGGACACTGCATTAAACATAGATAAGAATAAAACAAAACTTACTGTAGAAAGTCTTAATTTTTGCTATCCGTCTTGCAAAGAGAATGTAATCGGGAATATCAGTTTTGAAGGAAATCAAGGTGAAATCGTGGGAATAACAGGCTCTATTGCATCAGGAAAATCTACACTTGGATTGTCTTTGCTTGGATTGTATCCTTATAAAGGCAGTATAAAAATAGATGGTAAAGAGCTCAAGGATTATTCTGAATACGAGAGAAGCCAGATGATTTCTTACTTAGGCCATAGCCCTCAGCTTCTTTCTGATACCATTTATAACAATATTACCCTCGGTGTCGAAAAGGATATTGATTCTGTTTTATCTGATGTTTGCTTCGATACAGATTTATCAGCCATGCCAAATGGAGCAAGTACATTAGTTGGCAATAGCGGAATCAGGCTAAGCGGCGGTCAACAAGCACGAATAGCACTTGCAAGAACATTGCTGAACAAAAGCAAAATTATCATCTTAGATGATCCATTTTCAGCCGTTGATATGAAGACAGAAGAAGAAATCATTAAAAACTTAAAGAAGAATTATAAAAATAACTTGATTATACTGATTGCACACCGCTTAACCATTTTCAATAGAATTGATAAAGTTCTGCTGCTGCATCATGACAAAACAGCGGACTATGATACACATGATGGGCTGATGAAAAGGTCTGAGATTTATGCCGCAATATATAACTTACAATGCATGGTAGGTGATGATGATGGAAAATAATCTAGTAAAAAGATCAATTATTAACTCTATGAAGAAAAATATTTCAATAGTTTTATTATTAATCTTTGCTATTTTGGGTGTGGTTGTGGCAAGCCTAATTCCTCCTCAAATTTTAAAGTATGTAATTGATCATAACCTTGTACCTAAAAATGAAGACAAGCTGCTTACATTAGCCATTGCTTATATCCTTGTACTATTGTTTATTGGAATCTTTGATTTCATAAAAGAAGCCGTACTCACGGTTTTAGGTCAAAAAATCACCAAAGAGATTCGGCTTGAAATGATAGAAAAGCTAAAGAAAATAAACGCCATATTCTTTTCCTCCAACGAATCCGGCACAGTGGTTTCACGTTTTATCCACGATGTTGAGGCCATCAACTCCCTCTTCACAAACGGTATTGTAGGAATGATGATTGACTGCTTAAAGATTATAGGCATTATCGCTTCTATATGGATGTTCAGCCCAAAGCTTGGTATGGTTACTTTTATACTACTGCCCTTTATTTATGTGATTACTCGACTTTTTCAAAAGAGAATGCTGAAGGCACAGATAAAAAATAGAATATTAGTGGGCAAAGTAAATAATCATATTTCAGAAAGTCTAAAAAATGTACAAATGATTAAATCTTACAGCAAAGAAAGCTACATGGAAAATAACTATATTAAGTATTTGCGGGAAAACTATAAGACAGTTGAAAAGGTAAATTTCTATGACTCTGTTTTTCCACCCATTATCCAGCTTACTCGTGCTATTGTAATTGGTTTTATTGTGATACTCTCATCGAAGCAGCTAAACTATTTGGGTATATCTTTAGGCATGGTTGCTGCATCTATTGATTTAATGTCTAATCTATTCTCACCAATTGAGAGTTTGGGCATGGAGCTTCAAAATATTCAGCAAGCTATATCTGGTATTCATAGGGTAAATGATTTCTATAATGAGCCAGAGGATGATAATAAAAACAATGAGCTAAAGTCTGATGATATTATCTCAAGCCGTGACCATGTAAAAATATCATTTCATGATATGAGCTTTCAATATGAAGAAGGGCCCGCTATTTTACAAAACATCAGCCTTCATTTAAATTCACAGGAGAAGGTTACCTTTGTAGGCAGAACAGGTGTTGGGAAATCCACGTTATTCAGATTAATTATGGGCCTTTTAAAACCATCAAAGGGAAGCATCACAATAAATGGAATAGATGTTTATAAAATACCAAACACTGAGAAACGCAAAATATTTGGATATGTTGAACAAAACTTTCATATTGTGAAGGGCAGTGTAGCTGATCAAATCAGCCTACAGGATAAGAGTATTATAAAAGAACAAATCGAAAAAGCTTTGGACTTTGTCGGTCTATTGGATTATGTAGTTTCTTTAGAAAATGGTATTGATACTCAGGTAAATATTGATGCACCATTTTCACAAGGCCAAAAGCAGTTGCTTGGTATTGCAAGAGCAATCGTAACAAATCCACCGATCCTTCTCCTTGATGAAATCACAGCCAATCTTGATTCTATCACAGAAGAAAAGATTGTGTCTGTATTGCAAAAGGCAAGTGATGGACACACAATATTGTCTATATCTCATCGTTTATCTTCCATGCTTATCAGTGATACCATAGTCATATTAGAAAATGGAAAGATTAAAAATTCAGGCTCTCCTGAAATGCTTTTGCAAAACGATGATTGGTACCGCAATCATATTACCCTGGAGAAAATGACTTGGAGCTAAAGGGTAAAACCAGTTGATGGTATCCACTAAATTTCGTATAATTTTCATTGTATAATTTCTGTTCTTGAGTATGAAAAAGAGGCTGCTGCAAAACGAATTATCTTTTAGTTTTGCAGCAGCCTCTTTCATCTTATATCAATCAATTTTCCCAAGGAATCAATACCTTATAAAAGTGCGCGTTTTCACTATAATTAACACATAACAATAATTTTATCTGGTGTAGTCTGAGCAGGGATACTCCTTGTAGTTATGCCATAAATAACAATTAGATTTCTGTTTGAAATATCATTTGTAAATAGCTGTCCGTTTTCCATAAGTATCTGAGTATTGGGACCAATATTTAATTTCAAGGTACCGTCTTGACTTATCAGTTGCCTGTTAAAAAAGCCTACTTTCACATTATAGTTTGGACTATCTTTTGCCATAACAATTGCACGAAATTGGGGCGGATAAATTAATGGGGTGGCTACACTTGCATCATAAAATCCGATTACAGCATCTCCTATCTTTGCCATTACATTATCTACAAAGTAAGTATGAGGCATTATTACAAAATTTACTGTCCTTTTATCCATGTCTTCAACAGACATAATCTTGTAACATCCCGTTCTCTCTGAGGCTCCTGTCCAAAAATCATCAATCATGGTGATTACTCCATGAAATGATTGAAATGTTGCCATAATCCAGACCTCCAGTTCTATTTGATGTACTGTTTACAGCATATGCATTTGCTTAAACTAATGTTACATCTAATTTATCCCGCTGAATTAAATATCTTTTCTCTAAAAAAGACACCTTAGCTTTACTTTTATAATTTCATCATATTCCGTAATTCTTGCAATGAACAGTTCTTTCTTCTCGTACTATTATTCTGTATGGTTCTAGTATTCAAAAGAAAAAACCTGCTGCTAAAGCAAGGAAGATATGATAGTTTTTCAGTCATGGATTGTTAAATATTTAAAGTATACTTTTCCTGTTGAATTCGATATAATGTTAGATAATACTAACTTATTTAAATGAATTTTATACCACATATCTCATTGCGCAGCTATTCCATTTATCTTGAATAAGCTGATGCCCTTAAATCACGGTATCAAAAGAGAGCTGATTCTTTCGGCAATGAGTAAATAAGCAAATATCTCTATCAAACCCAAAGGAGGTAAAGAAATTGAAAATTGAAATCAACAAGCTGGCAGAGCATTTTGCGCGCACCTCCTTTCAAGTGGAATTGGTATCCCGATTTACAAAAGAATCGGGGATGCAATACAAGGATTATACCGAACCTTTTCCTGGTTTTGTCTTTCCTCTATGCGGCAAGGCAGAGTTTATCTTTGATGGGACACCTTATATTCTCGCCCCCGGCAATGTAGTACATGGCGGTGCGCAGATGGAACTGGACAGGAGAGTTATCGGCAATGTCAAATGGGAATATTTGCTTGTACTTTATCGTGTTTGCGCACATGAACCGGAAGATTTTTCTCTTCCCTCCTCCCATTTTGAATTGCAGATAGGTCAAACCCCTCGACTTGCAGAACTCCTTGACCAATTATGGCGGATTTCAAGCCAGCCGGGAGGGATTTTTGCCTTCCGAACGGAAATGCTGTTTCGCTGTGTACTTGATGAAATATTCACTGGTGCCCGCAATCAGATAAACGACGGCGCACAAGCTTTATTTGAACTGACAACCGCCTATATGCATGAGCAATATATGCACGCGCTGACGGTTCGAGGGCTTGCTGAACAAAATGGAGTGAATGAAAACCGACTCTCCTATGTGTTTCACAAATATGCGGGTATGGGACCTGGAGATTATCTGGTTGCCTATCGCCTTAACCGTGCGAAGGAGCTGCTTTTAAAACTGGAGGCGCCTGTTTACGCAGTAGCAAAAAGCGTAGGATATGCCGATCCTTACCATTTCAGCCGTATATTTAAAAAGCAATTTGGAATTTCACCCAGCGAGTTTCGTGAGAAATTCAAGAATAATGCATGGTGATTTCAAGATGGCTTCATTTCAATATGGAAATTGTTTTGTTATACTAACTTTGCTTGAGTTAGTCAAGACAAACTAATTATATCGGAGGAATGAAAAATGAAAAAACTTTTGGGACTGATTGTATCACTCGCACTAATGACGGGTATTTTGGCTGGATGCGCCAGTACGCCTGTAGAAAATAATACAAGTACGCCAGAAATAAGCAGCATGGAGGCAGCATGGCCTAGAGTATATACAGATGCACTAGGACGGGAGGTTGTATTAGAAAAAAAACCGGAAAAACCAGCTCTATTATTCTTTCGTAATTTTGAACATTTATTTTTACTGGGCGAGCCGCCTGTAGCAGCCACTGAGATTGATATGCTAAGTGAATGGGCAACCCTAACGCCATATAAAGAAAAATATGATATAGCTGACATTGGCTCCATGGGTGCACCGAATGTAGAAAAGTTATTAGAAATTGAGCCAGATTTAATTATCATGTATTCGGGTCAATATGAGAATTACGGTGCGGAGATGGAGAAAATAGCAACTGTTATTACTGTGGATAGCAATGAAAACAACTGGCAAGGAGCATTGCGCGAGTACGGAAAAATTTTTGGCAAAGAAGAGCAAGCAGAAAATGAAATCAAGAAAATCGAGAATTTAATAACAACTTCTAAGCAAAATTTAGAAGCATACAGTGATAAAACTTTTGGAGTTATTATGTTGGGAGATAAACAGTTTTGGGCATTTACCACACAGTTTGTTTTTAACCCAGACAATGGCCTTGGTTTAAACCCGCCCAATAATTATGTAGACATGACAATAAAGGGGAAGGAGATTTCTTTGGAAGGCCTGGCAGCAATGAACCCCGATTATATGTTTGTTGCCGATATAAGTGGATCTTCAGGTAAACTTGAAAACTATCTGAAGGACCTGAAAAGCAATTCTGTTTGGAATTCTCTTAATGCAGTAAAAAGCGGAAATGTATACGCTTTAGACAGCTCAATTGCAGCCGGCGGACCATTAGGGGTTGAACTGGGAGTAAGAACAATTATTGAAAGTATAATTCCTCAATAGACTGCTTTCTTGCATGAAAACCAGGCTCGGTCTGCTATGGCAGCCTGTGTCTGGTTTTTTGTTACCAAATTAACCTAACGACTAACGAAAGAAGGGTCATGATCTCTATATATTATAAAATATTACCCTTTTCGTATATGCCGGAGAAACAGTGGTCTTTGTCGGCGCATAGTAATAAGGAGGCAAAACGAATGAACGAATCCACTGAACCGGTACAGCCGGTTGAAATAATGAAAAAGAGCCGCATATGGACTGCTTGGCTCATCATCATTGGCGGCACCGGATTGCTTATGCTGACTATGGCATTTTCCATCACAAAAGGAGCGGCCGAAATTCCGTTATCCTCTGTATGGAATGCCCTATTTCACTTTGATGCAGAGCAAACCCATCATTTAATTGTGATTGACTTGCGCCTGCCTCGCATCTTGGCAAGCGCTTTGGTTGGTGCAGCCTTCGCCGTAGCGGGAGCTATTATGCAGGGTACTACCCGCAACCCAATGGCAGATTCCGGCCTTATGGGAATCAATGCCGGCGCGGGTTTCGCACTTTCTATCTGCTTTGCGTTTTTTCCCGGATTGTCGTATTTGCAAATCATGCTATGCTCTTTTTTAGGCGCTGCGATGGGGGCAGGCTTGGTGAATGGCGTGGCATCAGTCCGCAGAGGCGGAGCCACCCCCATGAGACTTATTTTGGCGGGTGCGGCAGTCAGTGCACTTTTAGCGGCTCTCAGTCAGGGCATTGCCCTCTATTTTGATGTGGCGCAAAATATCATGTTTTGGACAGCGGGTGGCGTGGCAGGCTCCAATTGGGGGCAAATCAAAGTCATGTCACCTTGGATTGTTGGGGCGCTTTTAGGTGCAATTGCCTTGTCTCCCTCAGTCTCCCTTCTGAGTCTTGGAGAAGATGTGGCAAAGGGATTAGGCCTGAATACGGCAGTTGTCCATGCGCTTTGCACCATTCTTGTACTTATATTGGCCGGAGCTTCGGTATCTGTTGTGGGTGCCGTTGGCTTTGTAGGTTTGATTATTCCGCATTTGGCAAGGTTTCTGGTGGGTGTGGACTACCGCTGGATTATCCCATCTTCTGCGGTGCTGGGAGCTTTGCTGATGGTGCTTGCTGATTTTGGGGCAAGGATGCTCAACCCACCTTTTGAAACACCCATTGGTGCGCTCATCGCTCTTGTCGGTGTTCCCTTTTTCCTATATTTAGCACGCAAGCAAAGGAGAACGCTATGATGACATCACAACAGCTCAAAACTGAAGCATATAAACGGAAGATAGCAATACGCAATATCCTCATTATGACGACTTTTGCAGCTCTGCTGCTGTTATCCTTTATCATCAGCATGAACACAGGCTATGCGAAGTTATCTCCACTGGATACCCTGCGCACTCTATTCGGTGGTGGTACCCATAAGGAAACTCTGATTTTATTTGATTTCCGGCTGCCCCGCATTATTATCTCAATCTTGGTCGGAGCAGGGCTTTCACTCTCCGGCTGTATCATACAGGGCGTAGCCAAAAATCCCTTGGCAGACCCAGGTCTGTTAGGTATTAATGCTGGTGCAGGCCTAGCAGTGGTGCTATTTGTCATCTTTTTCGGTGCAAAAACCTTCTTATCGGTGTTTACACTGCCCTTTCTGGCGTTGATCGGCGCTGGTGTAACAGCCCTACTAATTTACCTGTTGTCTTATAAAAAGGGTGAAGGCATCGCGCCTATCCGCTTGATTTTGACCGGTGTGGCTATTCAGGCAGGCATTTTCGCCGCCATGACCGTGCTGGTCATCAAACTGGATGAAGATCAATTTGATTTTGTTGCCACATGGCAAGCAGGCAGCATATGGGGTTCTAACTGGAACTTTGTGCTGTCCCTGCTTCCGTGGCTGTTGGTCTTAATCCCATATGTGCTGTCAAAATCCCGTGTACTGGATGTGCTAAGCCTTGGCGAAGACCTTGCCATCGGGCTGGGCATGCCGGTTGCAAAGGAACAGCGCCGGTTGCTTACGGTCGCAGTAGCACTTGCCGCAACCTGTGTATCCGTTAGCGGCGGCATCGGCTTTGTGGGGCTGATCGGCCCGCATTTGGCCCGGCGGTTGGTAGGCCCGAGGCATCGGATATTACTGCCGACCTGCGCAATGGCGGGAGCGCTGCTGGTGTCCATGGCGGATACCATCGGACGTGTAATTGTGCAGCCCTCAGAGATACCTACAGGAATTGTGGTTGCTATTGTTGGCGCGCCATATTTTCTCTACCTTCTTGGCAAAAGCGAAAAGTAGTGAAAGGATGAACAGGATGAACAGCATTGTGACAGAAAACTTAGCCGTTGCCTACGAGGATATCCTCGTGGTGAACGATTTGGATATGCAGCTCCCCCAAGGGAAAATTACAGCGATCATCGGACCCAACGGCTGCGGAAAATCTACCGTTTTAAAAGCCATAGGGCGTATCTTAAAACCAAAAAAGGGCTTGGTGTACTTAAATGGTGATGACATCCGCCGTCTGTCCTCCAAGGAAATTGCACGGCAAATGGCAATTTTGCCTCAATCACCGCAGGCTCCCGCGGGACTTACTGTGGGCGAGCTGGTGGCCTATGGGCGCTTTCCTCATCAGAAAGGCTTTGGCAAGCTGAAGCCGGAAGACAAGAAGATTATCCAGTGGCCTTGGAGATGACAAAGCTGGCAGAATTTGAAACCACAGTAGTGGACAATCTTTCGGGTGGTCAGCGCCAGCGGGTATGGATTGCAATGGCTCTGGCACAGCAGACGGATTTGATTTTATTGGATGAGCCGACCACTTATCTTGACTTATCCTATCAGCTTGAAGTATTAGAGCTTCTCTATCGACTCAATCGTGAACAAGGCAGTACCATTATCATGGTGCTGCATGATCTGAACCTTGCGGCGCGTTTCGCAGACTATATGATCGCCGTTCGCGGTGGGGACATTATCAGCCACGGATCGCCGGAGGTGGTTATGACTACCGCAGTATTAAAAGAAACCTTCCGCATTGATGCGGAAATTGTGATAGAACCACGGACAGGACGACCCACCTGTATTTCCTATGATTTAGTTAAGGAGCAGGATAAAATATGAAAGCAGGTACTAATGGGTAGGATGCATAAGGGAGCAACTCCCGAATACTAAAGATAACGTAAAAGACGGTCAACAGATGGGATATATTAGAATGCGGGCATTATTGTGATGCTCGCATTTTCTTGTTTTCTTTATCTATGATTTGATTTTACCCTGTAGCATTGGAATTATATTTATCTTTTTATTTAATGTATTGTCATGCCACCCTTTATCGCTTCATGCCTCCTATGATAGAAGTGAAAGGTTATGATAGAATACATAGTGTAGTTTTTGTAATCCGAAAACAAAATCCGCTTGACTTTGCCCTAAGGGCAAAGTGTACAGTATAAATAGAAGAATACAATTGTTTAAAGCATAGAGGTGGTTTAGTGTTATCTATTGGAGAGTTCTCAAATATATGTAAAGTGTCTACAAAGACACTTCGTTATTATGCTGAAATAGGGCTAATTCTGCCTGATAAGATCAACCCTGAAAATGGTTATAGATATTATTCTATCGAACAATTAGAAACGATGTTATTTATTAACCGCCTAAAATCATACAATTTTTCTTTAGAAGAAATTAAAACAATGCTTGAATCAGAAGAATCACAGGAGGAAAAACTTTACTTGGCACTTACCAGAAAGAAAAAAGAAATGGAAAAACAAGTACAAGAATTTGAAAAAACTTTAGATGAACTAAATAATGATATATCAAATTTGAAACAAGGCAAGTCAATTATGTCATATCTGGAAAGCATTGATACTCAACTTGTAGAAGTACCAATGATGTATCTTCTATCTATCCGAAAAATGGTTCATGAATACGATTTTGTTGAAG
Source organism: Lutispora sp. (assembly GCA_030834765.1). Taxonomy (GTDB): domain Bacteria; phylum Bacillota; class Clostridia; order Lutisporales; family Lutisporaceae; genus JAUQXG01. Next base: position 655 of record JAUQXG010000397.1, on the reverse strand, counting down.
AATATGGTAATTGTTTTAGTAAATTATTTAGGAAAATTGCAGACGACAAATTAACTATGCTTGCTCCACCAATGGTACTTTTTCACAGCGCGGAATTTAGTCCATTTGGTTTAGATACTGAATTTGCTATTCCAGTAAAAGAGTATGTTACGGGTACAAGGGATTTTTGCCCAGGACTATGCTTAAAAACAGTTCTATATGGGTCTTATTCTGACCTATCTTCTGTATACACTAAACAACGTGAATGCGCAGAAAAGGAAGGCTATGAATCGAACAATGCCCTTTATGAAGTATATGTAACTGACCCTTCTCAAGTTTCAAAAGAAAGTGAGCTTATAACTGAAATTTATTATCCTGTCAAAAAGAAAGTGTCAAATATTTAGACCAAGAAACCATGACCACTCAACTTTCACATAATTACATGAACTAAGAAAAGACAATTGAGCTAGAAAGACAATAAATGGGAAAGGAGAAAATTATATGAATCAAGAAAAAGTGACAGAGCTCGAAAAGATAATAAACAATGATCATAGCAATATTGCAGGCATGGTTGTACTAAAAGATGGCAAAACATTATATGAAAATTACTTTAATGAGTGCACTGATACCAGCCGAATCCATGCTTATTCAGTAACAAAAAGTATTATTTCCATAT
>JAUQXG010000396.1 GCA_030834765.1 Lutispora sp. | reverse complement strand
TTACCTTCGACTTTAACTTTTTTCTTGATTGTCTCTTTGTATGCAACCTGAGGTTTTCCTACATTTGCTTCAACTTTGTATTCCCTCATCATTCTATCAACAATGATATCTAGGTGAAGTTCTCCCATACCAGCTATTATAGTTTGGCCGGTATCTGGATCAGTATAAGTCTTGAAGGTTGGATCTTCTTCTGCAAGCTTTGATAATGCGATACCCATTTTTTCTTGTCCAGCTTTCGTCTTTGGCTCAATTGCTACGCTGATAACTGTTTCTGGGAACTGCATGGATTCTAAGATGATTAAATGATCTTCATCACAAAGGGTATCTCCTGTAGTTGTATCCTTAAGACCAACTGCAGCAGCAATATCTCCTGTAAAAACTTCTTTAATCTCTTCTCTATGGTTGGCGTGCATTTGCACGATTCTACCAATTCTCTCTCTCTTGCCTTTTACTGAGTTGTAAACATAAGATCCTGCATCAAGTTTTCCTGAATATACTCTGAAGAAGCAAAGCTTTCCAACAAATGGGTCAACCATAATCTTAAATGCTAATGCTGAAAATGGTTCACTATCATCAGGTTTTCTTTCCATCTCCACATCACCTTCAACAGAAATACCTTTAATAGGTGGTATATCTTCAGGTGATGGCATATAAGCGATAACTGCATCAAGCATAAGTTGAACACCTTTATTTTTGTAGGAAGATCCACACATAACTGGTATGATTTTAGTTGCGATTGTTCCTCTTCTTAAACCAGCTATCAACTCATCTGTTGTGATCTCTTCACCCTCAAGATATTTCATCGTTAACTCTTCATCTTGCTCAGCTACTGCTTCAACAAGCTTTACTCTATACTCTTCAGCTAACGCTAACATTTCTTCAGGAATATCTGTTTCTTCTATTTCTTTACCTAAGTCATCTCTATACATTTCTGCTTTCATTTTTACAAGGTCTATAATACCTGTGAAAGTATCTTCACGACCTATAGGCAATTGGATTGGTACTGCATTTGCTTGAAGTCTATCTTTCATCATGTCTACAACATTTAAGAAATCAGCACCCATTATATCCATTTTGTTTATATAAGCCATTCTTGGAACTTCATATTTATCTGCCTGTCTCCATACAGTCTCTGATTGCGGCTCAACGCCACCCTTAGCGCAGAATACTGTCACAGCCCCGTCAAGCACACGAAGAGATCTTTCTACTTCAACTGTAAAGTCAACGTGTCCTGGAGTATCAATAATGTTAACTTTGTGACCCTTCCATTGTGCTGTCGTTGCAGCAGAAGTAATAGTTATACCTCTTTCTTGTTCCTGTTCCATCCAGTCCATTGTAGCAGCACCTTCATGAACTTCACCTATTCTGTGAGTTCTTCCTGTATAAAACAGTATTCTCTCAGTAGTTGTTGTTTTTCCTGCATCAATGTGAGCCATGATTCCTATATTTCTAACTTTATCAAGTGAAATTTGTCTAGGCACAAATATCCTCCTTTCTGTTGCAAGAAGCACTATTATTTTTCCCTAAATACTCAATAATACTTATAGCTTCTTCAATATCTTTTTTAATCACCTTAAACCTCAAACTGGAATTACCATCTATAGTGTGCAAACGCCTTATTAGCCTCTGCCATTCTGTGCATATCTTCTTTCTTTTTAACACTTGTTCCTGTGTTATTAGAAGCATCGAGGAGTTCGCCTGCTAGTCTTTCTTTCATTGTCTTTTCTCCTCTTTTTCTTGAGTAATCAATTAGCCATCTCATAGCTAGTGCCTGTCTTCTCTCAGGTCTTACTTCAATAGGTACCTGATAAGTGGCTCCACCTATTCTTCTTGCTTTTACTTCAAGCATAGGCATGATATTATTCATTGCTGCCTCAAATACTTCAAGTGCATCCTTGCCTGTTTTTTCTTTTAATATTTCAAAAGCTTCATAAACTATTTTTTGTGATACTCCCTTTTTTCCATCATACATAAGATTGTTTACTAATTTAGTAACAATTTTATCATTGTATAGTGGATCTGGAAGCACATCTCTTTTTGGTATATGTCCTTTTCTTGGCACTTTACTTCCCTCCTTAAAAATTATTCAAGTTCATCGGTACTCGACCAAGTTGATTTACATTTTTAAATTTAAAAATGTATCACAACAGTCGCTGTGCGCAACTAATTATATATTCACAGAAAAATGAAATCCATTTCTCTGACATAATCGCCGCACGTTATTATTTCTTCGGTTTTTTCGCCCCATACTTTGATCTGCTTTGTTTTCTGTTAGCAACACCAGCAGCGTCAAGAGTTCCTCTAACTATATGGTATCTTACACCAGGTAGATCCTTAACTCTTCCGCCTCTGATAAGTACAACAGAGTGCTCCTGTAAATTGTGTCCTATTCCTGGGATGTAGCCTGATACTTCTATACCATTTGTAAGTCTTACTCTAGCAATTTTTCTTAATGCTGAGTTCGGCTTCTTAGGTGTAGTAGTTTTAACAACGGTACATACTCCTCTTTTTTGAGGGCATTCTTTTAGAGCTGGAGCAGTTGATTTGTATTCAACCTTATCTCTGCTTTTTCTTACTAACTGGCTGATTGTTGGCATCCAACGCACCTCCTTACACGATTATTTTTTATTAAAATATACCCCTTCTAATTGAAGGGGTATATCGTTAATCTACTAATAGCGCTACTGTTGAAGCGCCCACTTCAATTCCACACGCATCTCCCAGTTCTCTCATTGAGTAGATATTTATCACTTCAATGCCGTTCTGGCTACATGCTTGAATCATGGAACTTATTAGATTTTCATCTGCATCATTGGCTAAATAAACTTTTTTTGCATTTTTGTTATTTACTGCCTTTAAAGTCTGTTTAAATCCAACTATCCTTTTCTTCGAGGATCTTAGATCATTCATTTTTACACCTCATCATTAAAAAGAATTTGCTTCTACACACACTCATGTATTTTATCACTTTGATTATTTCATTGTCAAGTATTTTATTTCACTATGATATTATTTCAAAAGAGGACTAAACACAAGAAATATCATATCTCTTGTGTTTTCATCATCTTCTCAGATTTTAATTATTGTACTTCTTCAACAACCTTTAAGGTTATATCTTTATACTTTTTCATTCCGGTACCTGCTGGTATCAGTTTGCCGATTATTACATTTTCCTTTAAGCCTACCAAAGGATCTATCTTGCCCTTTATTGCTGCTTCAGTCAATACTCTTGTGGTTTCTTGGAAAGAAGCTGCAGATAAGAAGGAATCCGTTGCAAGTGAGGCTTTCGTAATTCCAAGCAAAGTTCTCTTTCCTGATGCTTTTTCTCCGCCAACATTAGCTATGTT
>JAUQXG010000395.1 GCA_030834765.1 Lutispora sp. | reverse complement strand
CAGGCAAAGCAAAAATTTATGTTGTTAAGGTATTCATTATGATATTCACCTGTCGTCCATTTGATTTTACCATCTTGGTGCTTTTCAAGAAGCTCATGGCTAAGTAAAGGAGCCAGCACTTCAACAATAGCACTACATTTTAGCAGCTCACGACACTTTCTAGTGGCTACTAAACCACCGCCTACAACCAAACATCTTTTACCTTCCATATGCATCATGATTGGATAATACACCGAACTACTCACCTCCACAGCTAAATAATCTCTTTTAAATAATCCATTATCTCATCTATACTATTAAACATGTTTGGATAAACAATTTTAGGTCTTCCGATTACAATGACATGGATATTAGATTTTTGTGCTGCTGCAAGCTTTTCCTCCGTGCCTCCCTGTTTACCGCTATCCTTGCATATGAGAATCTTTATTTTATAGTCTGCAAACATAACCCTGTTCATTTCCTGGGAAAAAGGTCCCTTCATCGCAATAATATTTTCCGCATTCAATCCAATATTTTCAAGCTTTATGATAGATTCTGAGGTAGAAAGAATTCTTGCCTTTATTCTATTTTTATCCTTGATATTACAAACAAGCTTTTCAATCTCCTTGCTGCCTGTTGTAATAAGAATATTGCCCTCCATGGCATCTGCAATTTTACCTGCTTCTTCAAAGGAATCACAGCACAAAACTCCATTTGTTTCAGTCTTTATTCCTGGTCTTTCATACCTAATATAGTTTAGACCAAGATCATTCGCCGCAGCTATTGCATTTTGGGATACTAGATATGCGTAAGGATGTGTTGCATCTACAATGTAACCTATTCTCTCTTCTATCATAAAAGCTTTTAATTCCTCATAGCCCATTCTTCCGCAGATAATATTTCCAGAGAAGGATTTTGATGCAGCTTCATTTCCATATTCAGTAGCAACACTGAGTATAATATTCTTATGAAGCTTTATCAGTTCATTTGCCAAAATCAATGAGTCGCTAGTGCCTCCAAGTACTAAAATCATATTCTATACCCTCTGGAAGTAACCATAAAGTCACCTATCACTGAAGTTTTGCTGTTACCTATTATCAATGTACAAAACATATCAACCAAATCAGCATCTAATTTTTCTAACGTTGTTATTTGTACCTTCTCATCAGCTCTATATGCATTTCTCACTATCCCAACTGGTGTTTCTAAGCTTCTGTATTTTGAGATAATAGCCAAAGCTTCTTTTAAGTAGTCTTGTCTCACACTGCTTCTTGGATTATACAGGGCAATTGTAAAATCAGCTTCACTGGCTTTTTCAATCCTGTTCATTATCTTAGATAATGGGGTCATATAATCGCTTAAGCTGATGGTACAAAAATCCTCAACAATAGGTGCTCCAAGAAGTGAAGAGCTAGAAAGCGCTGCTGTCACGCCTGGTATGATCTCAACTTCCGGCCTTTCTTCCAAGCTCATTTTATTCATAATTTCTAAAGCAAGTCCTGCCATCCCGTATAAACCTGAATCACCGCTGCAAACTAAGCCTACTTGTTTTCCTTCTGTGCAGGCTTTTATTGCCAACTTACATCTTTCTATTTCTTGCCCCATGCCTTTTGTTATGATTTCTTTGCCTTCACTCAAATCCTTAATTTGTTCAACATAAACCGTATAGCCTGCAAGCACATGACAACTCTTTATTGTGTTGTATGCTCTAATAGTCATATTTTCTATATTTCCAGGTCCAATACCTATAATAAAAAGTTTACCCTTCATTGCTAACCTCCAAAGTTAAATCCTCTTCATAAACACTTAATGTGATTCCTTTATAAGATGTTTTAGGTATTCGTTGCTTTCCTGATTTCGACCCTAAAAATCCACATGGTTCACATACACATCCAAAGCCCACTGTCTTTCTTACAAAATCTGAACAGGGAAAATTGCCTTCTATTGCTTTAATTGCTTGATCCTCAATAATTTTCAAAGGAACCCCTAGATATTGGCATAAATCAGCGATCCCTTTTTCTTCACTCTTTAGTGTTATTGTACAAACTGAATGAATGGCCTCAATAGACAATTTATATTCATCAAGGGTGCTTTTTACAAAATCTAATATATCTACACCTTTGGTATCTTTTCTGCAACCGATGCCCATCACCAGATTTTTTGTAATCAGCTTCACAAAAGGCAATTCTTTTTCTTCAATATTTTTATTTCCTATATAAATAAGGGATACAAAATCATTTTTCTTTATGTTTTCCCAGGCGGTTAAAGTTACGCCTTCTCCTATTTCTGATTTTATTTTAACATCACTGATTAGCCCTACATTTCTTCCATTTACAATATCTGATGTAATTACCTTTGCTTTTTCATAATCTGTTAATGCTAAATTAAATTTCTTTGCGAGGATATCAACAGAAATGACCTTCTGATTATCAGAAGCTGTGGTTATAATTGGATTGCCTCCAGTTATCTTTGCTACTTTTATTGCCAATTCATTTGCTCCACCAATGTGTCCTGAAATAAGGCTAATTATATTTCTTCCCATTTCATCTAGGACAACAATTGCAGGATCAGTCAGTTTGCTGTCTAAATATGGCCCTATGGCTCGTACAGCAATTCCGCAGGCCATGATCATGATAATGCTTTTATAGGAAGAAAAGATATTTTTCATGGATTCTTTCAATCCATTTTTTAAAGGTTTATAATCGGTATCATCAGTGCAATATTTCTCCAATGTGTATATTGCACAATGATTTTCCAGACTGGCTCTAATCCTCTCTGCAGCCTTCATTCCATTTAAGGTCACAGCTATGATTGCGGTGTTCATTTGCTTCCACTTCTGTACATATGAGAAAAGCCAGCATCATATAGTTTGGAAAGTTCATATTGATTCCCCATAAAATCTCCTACCAAAATCTGTGCAAACCTATTGATACCTGCATTTTTTACTTTTTCTTCGATATCCTTTAATGTGCCCTGGACAATTTTTTCATCAGGCCAAGTGGCTTTATATATGACAGCTACTGGTGTTTCTTCTGAATAGGAGGTTCTTAGCTTTTCTACAACCTTATCTATTGACAAAACAGATAGAAATATAGACATGGAAGCTTTATGCTTTGCCAGCTCTTCTAAATTTCCACCCTCTGAGGTTCCTGTTCTTCCTTCAAGTCTTGTAATGATTACTGTTTGTGACACACCAGGAAGGGTAAATTCCTTTTTTATTCTTGATGCTGCTGCAACAAAAGAACTGACTCCAGGTATTACTTCATATTCAATATTTAATTTATCCAGCTCATCCATTTGCTCTCTAATGGCTCCGTATATGGAAGGGTCGCCCGTATGCAGTCTAACCACCATTTTATTCATTTTCTCCGATTCATGCATCACTGCAATCACTTCATCAAGACTCATCGATGCACTATTATATATCAGCACATCTTTTTTACAATATTCAAGAAGCTTTTCATTTACTAATGAACCTGCATATATGACCACATCAGCTTCCTGAAGCCTCTTCACTCCCTTAATTGTAATCAATTCTATATCGCCAGGTCCCGCACCAACAAAAAAAACCATGCTTTATGCCCTCCTCCCTAATATAATGGATAAATACTGCTTGCTCTCTTCTAAAGATTTCTCAATATCACTGCTTATTTTGCAATCATCCATACCGCACTTTCTCACGATAACACTATTCTCTATCATATTGTTTTCCTTCAACAGCCGAACAGCTTTATCTCCATGATTGAAAAGCTTCATGACTGCCACTCCCCCACTATCCTTAACAACGTTGTTCATCATTTCATATTCACAAGTAGCCGGTATAATAGAGAGTATCTCATCTCCTTCTACTAATACCCTATTTGTTATAGCTGCTGCTGCACAAAAAGAGGTAATGCCTGGTATGGTTTCTATCTCTATACTGGAATCCAACGCTTTCAATATATAGATATAGGTACTGTATATGGATGGATCTCCTAATGTCAAAAAAGCCGTATTATATCCTTTTTTTACATAGTCCATGACTATTTCAGCCGCTCTTTCTCCAGCTTTTATAAAATCATCCTTATCCTTTACCATAGGAAATTCACAGGTAATCATTTTTGCTATTGGATTAATATATTCTTTTGCGATACCATAAGCGGTGCTCCCTGTATCTTTTTTCGCTTCCGGCAAAATCACTACATCTATATTTGAAAGCACCCTGACAGCCTTTATGGTAATTAATTCTTTATCCCCTGGCCCTACTCCTATTCCAAAAAATTTAGCCACATTATACCTCCGCTTTTATGATATAAATTGGATTTAACGCCTTCATCATCCAGCCTGAAATTTTATATCCCATTGATATATTTGTACTTATACATTCAATATTTTTATATCCATACTGCTCCAATGCATTTAATGTATGATAGGTACTTTCTATTAATATTGTATTTATTACAATAATCCCATCTTTAGTTAAAACATCTTTGCTGGATTTTATAATATAGTCCAGCTCTTTTCCGCCTCCGCCTATAAATATCCTATTAAAAGCTTTATTAGGCAATTCTGTTGCTGCATCCATCCTAAAGACTTTTGCATTTTGTAAGCCAAATTTCTCAATATTTTTTTGTGTCAAATTAACTGCCTCTTGATTTTTATCTATAGCAGTAATTTCTCCTTCATGGCATAGGATTCCGGCTTCTACTGTAATACTTCCAGTTCCGCATCCTACATCAAGAAGCTTGCAATCACTAAATAATCTTAGCTTTGATAAAGACAATACTCTAATTTCAGATTTTGTAATGGGCACTTCTCCTCTATGAAACATCTCATCAGGAATACCAGTTGTATTATATTCCCACTTCATCTTTTTCAATCACCACCACACTTAAACTATCAAATCTTTTATCTATAAATATTTCAGGCTTTCCTGCTAAAATCCGTTCTTCCTCATAAGATAAGTTTTCTCCAACTATCATATTACAGCCTTCCAAACCAGATTCTATAAGAATTTTAGCTATGGTTGACGGAGAGCTTTTTTCATCTGTCAGTAAAAATATACCTTTATAATCATACAAGCTCTTCACCATATCAAACTCTCTACCATGCATACTTGCAATAAGATGTTGCTGCCATGGTTTTCCAAGCTTTGCATATAAATACTGAAAAGAGCTTATACCAGGAATCACATTGAGTTTTTCTTTCCCAAATCTTCTGACAAGAAAGTTTAAGAGGCTATAGAACCCAGGGTCTCCCGAAACAATAACACCCACTTTCCTGGCTTCATAATTGCTGTTTATATATTGATACAAACCTTCCAAGTCAGAGCCAAACTCATAGAACTCCTTTGATAAATGCTTAAATATCTGTAAATTCCTTTTTCCGCCAATGATAATATCACATTCATGGATAGCCATATTGGCAGCAGGGAGCAAATAATCCAGACTTCCAGGCCCTATTCCTATGACATCTATTTTCATTGTAACCTCTCCCTTGATACTTTAGCATAAGATTCAAGTTGAAAAGATGCAAGCTTTTCAACCTATTTCCTTTAAAAGCTTATAATTTATAAAACCTTGAGTTTTAAAAATTTTAATTAATCGCAGCATAGCTGCAGTAAAATATCTGTTTTAGAACTCTTTGCCAGTAAATTCTTCATTGAAAAAAGCACAACACCTATTTGGATTTCTCCAAAAACATAATCCTCACATCTTTGTGCGCATTTTTCTGCCATCAACCCATATATATCACTATATCCAGCCTGATCTATGATAATAATGGCTTCTTCTGTGGTACTGCAATTCATGATTTTTCTTAACTGCTCTCTTTCCATACCCATCAAGGCCAAATGAGCTGTCAATATTTCCATTCTAGTATCACTTACCCTGCTATGAGTATAAAATATACCTCCTGCCGGTTTGATAAGCTTGCCAATATGGCCAGACAATATGATATTTTTATAGCCAGACTCTTGGCATTTTTCTAATACAAAACCTAAATAATTGCTTATTTTAACGATATTTGTTTTAGAAACACCAAGCTTTTGAGAAGAAAATTCTTCTCCATAATTGCCTGGAACAAGCACTACTGCATCTTTGCCTAAAGCCTTATGACATTTCAACTCAAGTGCTATGGTGTCCTTTAGGGCATCCTCTGACATAGGCTCAATAATTCCAGTAGTTCCAAGAATGGAAAGCCCCCCTATGATTCCTAATTTAGGGTTATAGGTTTTTTTTGCTAGCTCTTCTCCTCTTGGAATGGTTATTTCGATTTCTACGCCCCAGCCTTCTTGAATCACGGAATTCACTTCATTTTTTATCATGGACATTGGTACAGGATTGATGGCGCTCTTGCCTATTTCTACTTGCAACCCTAGCTTTGTCACCACGCCAATGCCTTTTCCGCCTTTAATTATGATTCCTGGGACTTCCAGTTTCTTTGCCGAAGCAAATAGCTCAATGCCATCGGTTATATCTGGGTCATCTCCTGAATCCTTTATCACCGAGCAGCTGGCATAATCATGAGAAATTGTA
>JAUQXG010000394.1 GCA_030834765.1 Lutispora sp. | reverse complement strand
GCTGGCGGTGTGGCTGTGGCTGTAGGAGAGCTGGCTGACAGCTTACTTATAAACCTGGATGCAGTATCAAAGAAATATGAGGGATTAGATGCTACAGAGCTGGCTATTTCTGAATCTCAAGAGAGAATGGCAGTGGTAGTTTCTGTAGAGGATAAAGAAAAGTTTTTAAATGCAGCAGCTGTTGAAAATATTGAAGCAGCACAGATTGCAGCAGTTACTGACAATGGAAGGCTGATTATGGCTTGGAATGGAATATGGGTAGTCAATTTATCCAGAGATTTTCTAAATACCAACGGTATAAGACAAAAGGCAGATGTTTTGGTAAAAGCACCAAAAAAGGAAAATGCATATTTTGATGGTTTTATTGAAAAACATTCAAATATAGATGTGGAAAAGAAGTGGCTGAACAATCTATCAGATTTAAATGTGTGCAGTCAACAAGGTCTTATAGAAAGATTCGACAGCACAATAGGCGCAGGGACGATATTGATGCCCCTAGGCGGGAAATATCAAAGCACGCCTCAAGAAGGCTTAGCAATGAAGCTTCCTGTACTTGAAGGCGATACAGATACTGCTGTATTGATGAGCTATGGATATGACCCTAAGCTTTCAAAATGGAGCCCTTTTCATGGAGCCATGTATGCCATTGTGGAAGCTGCATCAAAGATTGTAGCCCTGGGGGGAGACTATAAAAACATCAGGTTGACATTACAAGAGTATTTTGAAAAGCTAGGTAAGGATTCCGCCAAATGGGGCAAACCTTTCAGTGCTTTGCTTGGTGCCTGTTTTGCACAGGAAAAGCTAGGTATTGCAGCAATCGGCGGAAAAGACAGCATGTCAGGGACTTTTAAGGATTTAAATGTGCCGCCTACTTTAGTAGCCTTTGCATTAGCCATGGGACATGTAGGAAAGGTTGTTTCCAGAGAATTCAAAAAGGAAAACAGCAAGGTTGTGTTGCTTCCTGTAAAAATCCTTGAGGATGGAAGCCCTGATTTTGATCAGTTAAAAGGGAATTTTGATAATGTCTCAAAGTTAATAGCACAGGGTAATGTTTTATCAAGTTCCTCCATTGGAATAGGCGGAATAGCAGCAGCTATTAGTGAAATGTGCTTTGGAAATAGGATAGGTTTTCGAGTTGAAAAAGAAATGGATATAGAAGAGCTGTTTATTCCTAAATATGGGTCTATCCTATTGGAGATATCTGAGGATACAAATTTATCAGAGATTCCACATCTTATTTTAGGGTACACAGTGAATCATAGAATGATTGAAATCCAAGATGAATATATCAATTTAAAAGCGGCATATGAGGCTTGGAGTACACCTTTAGAAAATATATTTCCTACAAAGACAGAAGAGTTAAAGGGAAATATAGATATACCCCTTTATACTTCTAAAGGACAGAAGAAATCTTCTATAAAAATTGGAAAGCCTAGAGTTTTGATACCAGTATTCCCTGGCACCAACTGTGAGTATGATACCCAGAGAGCCTTCCAAAAGGCAGGTGCACAAGTAAATACCTTAATCATCAGAAACAATAGCACAAAGGATATAGAAGAATCTATACAAGCATTAGCAGAAGAGATAAAAGCATCTCAGATTATTGCCCTTCCTGGTGGATTTAGCGGAGGGGATGAGCCAGACGGATCAGGGAAATTTATAGCTACGGCTTTTAGAAACAAGAAGGTGAAAGAAGCTGTGATGGAGTTCATAAAGAACAAGGATGGACTGATTCTTGGAATATGCAACGGCTTTCAGGTTTTGATAAAGCTTGGACTTTTGCCCTATGGAGAAATCATGGATATGAAGGAAGACAGCCCCACCCTGACCTATAATAAAATTGGAAAACATATGTCTGGTATGGTACAGACAAAAGTAGTATCCACATTATCGCCTTGGCTTTCAAAGGTGAAAGCTGGAGAGATACACACCATCGCCATCTCTCATGGAGAAGGGCGCTTTGTGGCAAATGAGGAGATCGTGCAAAATCTGATGAAAAATGGGCAGATAGCTACTCAATATGTTGATTTTAACCATAATCCGACTTATGATATAAACTTCAATCTAAACGGCTCTGTCTACGCTATAGAAGGAATCACAAGCTTAGACGGCAGGATATTTGGTAAAATGGGGCATTCTGAAAGGATTGGAAAAGGCGTTTGCAGCAATATAGAGGGGCATAAAGATCAGAAGATATTTGAAGCAGGGGTAGAATATTTTGCTTAATTTATCGTATGAAAATAGATTAGAGATATATATAATACGAATATATATGAACTTAAATGAAATATTTTAATAAATAGTTCGAAATATCATTGACCTTGGATATTTATAGTGCTAAATTAATAGTAAGACAGGAGGAGATTTATTTGGAAAAACAAAATTTTCATAGACCAAAAGCAGCTGTGATTATGGGCAGTGATTCAGATTTACCTGTAGTGAAAAAAGCCATAGAGGTTTTAAAAAAGTTTGATGTAGATTTTGAAGTCAATATACTTTCCGCTCACAGAACGCCGGATTTGGCTGCTGAATATGCAAGAGATGCGGAGGCAAAAGGCATTGAAGTGATTATAGCCGCTGCTGGCAAAGCAGCACATTTGCCAGGCGTAATCGCAGCATATACAACACTCCCTGTAATAGGACTTCCTATAAAATCCTCAACTATGGATGGACTAGATTCCCTTCTTTCAATTGTGCAGATGCCTTCAGGAATTCCAGTAGCTACCGTCGCTATAGATGGGGCTCAAAATGCAGGATTATTGGCAGTTCAAATGCTTTCTATAAAATATGAAACCCTTAAAGATGCGCTTAAAAGATATAAAAAAGAGTTAGAAGAAGAAGTTTTAAATAAAAATAATAAAATACAGCAGGAGGTTTTTTAAATGAAAATCCTAGGTATTTTCAATTTTAATTTTGCGCAGCATAGCTGCAGGGAGGAATCTAAATGAAAAAGTTAGATATGCTTTATGAAGGAAAAGCCAAAAGGGTATACAAAACAGAAGATGAAAATCTTTATATCATTGAATACAAGGATGATGCTACAGCACAAAACGGTTTAAAGAAAGGTACCATTGAACAAAAAGGTATTATGAACAACAAAATTGCCAATCATCTGTTTAAAATCCTTGAAGAAAAAGGAATTAAAACACATCATGAAAGACTTCTAAATGATAGAGAAGTTCTAGTAAAGCGAGTAGATATCATTCCTTTGGAGGTTCTTGTCCGCAATTATGCAGCAGGTTCTCTTTCTAAAAGACTGGGGATAGAAGAAGGCGTAAAGCTTGGCGTAACAGTGCTTGAGTTTTGCTATAAAAATGATGAACTAGGAGACCCCATGATAAATGAATATCATATAAAAGCAATGAATCTTGCAAATGAAGCTGAAGTAGAAAAAATTAAAGACATGGCCTTTCAGATAAATGACTATTTAACGGATTATATGAAGAAAAAAGGAATACAGCTTGTAGATTTTAAGCTGGAATTTGGAAAGACTCCCAGCGGTGAAGTCATTTTAGCCGATGAGATATCTCCCGATACTTGCAGACTTTGGGATGAAGTTACTCATGAAAAGCTGGATAAGGATAGATTTAGAAGAGATATGGGAAAAGTAGAAGAAGGTTATCAAGAAGTAGTAAGAAGATTGTTGGGAGAAAATTAATATGTGGGTGGATGATGAAAAACTGGATAAGCTCCATGAAGAATGTGGAGTAATTGGGGTATATGACAGAGGAAATATAAATTCTGCAAGGATGGCATATTACGGACTTGTGGCACTTCAGCATAGAGGACAAGAAAGCGCAGGAATCGCAGTGAATAATGATGGAATGATTACCTGCTACAAAGAAATGGGTCTAGTATCTAAAGTATTTGACCAAAAAATATTAGACCTCTTAAATGGGGATATGAGCATTGGACATGTTAGATATTCTACCACTGGAGAAAGCTTTGTAACAAATGCCCAGCCTCTCGTTGTAAAGTATAAAAATGGAAGTCTGGCACTAGCACATAATGGGAATTTGATTAATGCTGATGAGCTTCGAGAAGAACTTGAGGATCAAGGGATGATTTTTACTACCTCCATAGATACAGAAGTAATTGCCTGTTTGATAGCAAAAAACTATAAAGGCAATATTCAAGAAGCCATCATCAAGACAATGAATATGATAAAAGGCGCTTATGCTTTGGTAATCATGACGGGGGATAAGCTGATTGGAGTCAGAGATAAACACGGAATGAGACCTTTGGTCCTTGGAAAATTGGAAAATGGTTATGTATTAGCTTCTGAAACCTGTGCCCTTGATACTATAGGAGCTGAGTTTATAAGAGATATTGAACCAGGAGAGATCATCACAATAGATAAAAATGATTATGCCAGTATCAATGCAAGAACCGGAGAAAAACAAGCTTCCTGTATATTTGAATATATCTATTTTGCAAGACCTGACAGCATCATGGACGGAATGAGCGTATATATAGCCAGAGAGAACGCAGGGAGAATATTGGCTGAAGAACAACCAGCTGATGCGGATATCGTTATATCAGTGCCTGACTCTGGAACTCCTGCTGCAATCGGTTATGCCAACGCATCAGGAATACCTTACAGTATAGGGCTTATAAAAAATAGATATATAGGAAGGACTTTTATTGAACCATCCCAATCCATGAGAGAAATGGGAGTCAAACTAAAGCTGAATCCTTTGAAGCATGCAGTGGATGGAAAGCGGGTAGTTATGGTAGATGACAGTATTGTAAGAGGTACTACCAGCAAAAAAATAGTTCAAGCATTAAGAGATGCAGGAGCAAAGGAAGTACATGTAAGAGTCGCTTCTCCAATGGTAAAGCATTGCTGTTATTTTGGTATTGATACGCCAGAACAAAAACAGCTCATTGGTGCCAATCATGAAATAGATATGATATGCAAAAAGATCGGCGCAGACAGTGTAGGATATTTAAGTCTGGAAGGCATAAAAAAATCGGTAAATAGTGCAGGACAAGATTATTGCACAGCATGCTTCTGTGGGAATTATCCAATGGAAATGCCAAAAAAATAGGAGGATTAAGGTAATGGATGAAAAGCTGACATACAAAGGCTCAGGCGTAGATGTTGAAGCAGGCTATGAGGCAGTAAAGCTTATGAAACAGCATACGAAGAGAACCATGATACCAGGTGTATTAGGAGGGTTGGGAAGCTTTGGTGCTATGTTTGAGCTGCCAAAGAATGAATATGAAAATCCTGTTATGGTATCAGGGACGGATGGGGTTGGTACGAAGCTGCAAATCGCTTTTATGATGGATAAACATGATACCATTGGTATAGATTGTGTAGCAATGTGTGCAAATGATGTGGCTTGTCAAGGAGCAAAGCCTTTATATTTCCTTGACTATATAGGCACAGGGAAGCTGCAGCCGCATAAAGCTGCAGATATCGTAAAAGGTATTTGTGATGGCTGCATTATGGCAGGCTGTGCTTTGGTAGGCGGAGAAACAGCGGAGATGCCTGGCTTTTACAAGGATGAAGAATATGATCTTGCAGGTTTTAGCGTAGGAATCGTTGAAAAATCAAAAATAATAAGTGGATCTCGAATTGCTGAAGGAGATGCAATCATAGGGATAGCTTCCAGTGGAATACACAGCAATGGATATTCATTAGTCAGGAAGCTATTTTTCGATATAAATCATTACAGCTTAAACCATAAATTTGAAGAGCTTGAATGCACTTTAGGAGAAGAGCTGATAAAACCTACTAAAATATATGTAAAGACTATTATGAAGCTGATAGAAAGCTTTGATATAAAAGGGATTGCTCATATTACGGGCGGCGGATTTATAGAAAACATACCTAGGGTAATACCCGAAGGATTAAAAGCAGTGATTGATACAGCAAGCTTTGATATTTTACCTATATTTAAGGTAATGCAAAGGCTTGGCAATATTGAATATAAAGAAATGTTCAATACCTTTAATATGGGTATAGGACTTGTGGTTGTAGTTCCAAAAGCGGATGTTCAGGCTGTATTGCAGCAGCTTTCTGATAATGGAGAAACCCCTTATTTGATTGGAGAAATTGCAAAGGGTGATGGAGGAATAGATCTTTGTCAAAGGTAAAAATAGCAGTGCTTATTTCAGGAAATGGAAGCAATTTGCAAGCTTTGATAGATAGCATAGAAGGCGGCTATATTAATGGAGAAATAATAGTTGTTATATCTGATAGAAGAGGAGCTTATGGACTGGAAAGAGCGGAGAAACATGGAATTATGACCGTGGTCTTAGATAAAAAGGAATATGGAAGCAATGAGGATTTAAACAAAGGAATACAATATGTATTAAGAAGTATGAATGCTGAGCTTATTGTGTTGGCAGGTTTTTTAACAATATTGAGTTCAAATGTTGTAAAAGCTTTTGAAGGCAAAATAATAAATGTACACCCATCCTTAATACCAGCGTTTTGCGGAGCTGGATTATATGGGCAAAGAGTCCATAAGGCTGCAATAGAATATGGTGTAAAGGTATCTGGTGCCACAGTACATTTCGTAGATGAAGGGACGGATACAGGAAAGATCATATTGCAGGAAGCCGTACCGGTAATGGAGAATGACACCCCAGAAACCTTGGCAGCAAGAGTGCTGGAAGTAGAGCATAGAATATTGCCGGAAGCGGTAAGGAGGATAACCCAGGGGAGCTAGGGTAGGATTTTGAGGGAGGGTTCGAGGCGCGAGGCACCAGGCACGAGGCTCGCACTCCAGAGTAGTGGACTTTTGCGAAGCAAAATCCAAGCGTTCGCGAAGCGATAAGCAGGGCTTCGAAACGTGGCTCAACGCTGGAGCCTGGAACCTGGTGCCTGGTGCCCCACTCCAAAGACACTCCCCAGAATAACACATATCACATGGAGGTTGAACATATGAAAATAAAGCGTGCGCTAATCAGCGTTTCTGATAAAAGTGGGATTGTTGAATTTGCTCAGAAATTGGTTGAGATGGGTGTGGAAATCGTTTCTACAGGCGGGACTGCAAAGACTTTGATGGAAGCAGGAATAAAGGTTACTGGTATATCAGAGGTGACTGGATTTCCTGAATGTCTGGATGGACGTGTAAAGACATTGCATCCAAGAATACATGGTGGTCTCCTTGCTTTAAGAGATAACTCAGAGCATATGGAAACATTAGAAAAGTTAGAGATAGAGACCATAGATATGGTTATCGTGAATTTATATCCTTTTAGAAAGACCATAGAAAAAGCAGATGTAAGCTTAGAAGAAGCCATTGAAAACATTGATATAGGTGGTCCTTCTATGCTAAGAGCGGGAGCTAAGAATTATAGATTTGTAACAGTAGCAGTTGATCCTATAGATTATGAAATTATACTTTATGAAATGAAGCATATTGGTGATGTTACTGAAAATACGAAGTTTAAATTAGCTTCAAAGGTTTTTGCTCATACTGCCCATTATGATGCTTTAATCGCCTCCTATCTATGGGAAAAGGCAGAGATGGAAAAATATCCGAACATTATAACCATGACTTTTGAAAAGGCTCAAGATTTAAGATATGGAGAAAACCCTCATCAATCAGCAGCCTATTATAAAGAAATTAAAACTAACCATGGCACCATTGCCAGTGCAGAACAACTTCATGGGAAAGAGCTTTCCTTCAATAATATAAATGATGCCAATGCAGCATTATTGGCTCTGAAGGAATTTGAAGCTCCGGCAGCAGTGGCAGTAAAGCATGCAAATCCATGCGGCATAGGAATAGGGGATAATATATATGAAGCCTATAGTAAAGCATACCGCGCTGATACGGTGTCTATATTTGGAGGCATCGTAGCCCTGAATCGAGAACTGGATGAAAAGACAGCTGAAGAGGTAAATAAAATATTTGTTGAAATTATAATAGCTCCCTCCTATACAGATAGGGCATTGGAAATATTGAAAAAGAAATCAAACATACGGATTATGAAACTGGAAAATATGATGTGCAAACAAAGTGAAAGCATGGATATGAAAAAAGTAGGCGGAGGACTTTTGATTCAGGACTCCGATGATTATGAGCTAGATGCAGAGGAGCTTCAATATGTAACTGAAAAAACTCCTAGCGAAAAGGAACTAGAAGATCTTTTATTTGCATGGAAAGCAGTAAAGCATGTGAAGTCTAATGCCATTGTAGTGGCAAAGGATGGCATGACACTAGGAATAGGGCCGGGACAAGTAAATAGAATCTGGGCTGCTGAAGCGGCTATAGAAAGAGCTGGAGAAGGCTCCAAAGAAGCAGTAATGGCATCCGATGCTTTCTTCCCCTTCGATGATGTAGTACACGTGGCAGCCAAAGCCGGAATAAAAGCAATCATCCAACCCGGTGGCTCAATAAACGATCAAAAGTCAATAGAAGCTTGCAATAAACTAGGAATCGCAATGGTATTTACAGGAGTAAGACATTTTAGGCATTAGATACTCTGGGTCGTGTCTTTAGGGTAGGGCACGAGGTTCGAGGCACCAGGCACCAGGTTGAGTTGGGCTTTGGAGATTTTAGGTAGACACTCCTTCGAAGCCCTTCTCAATCCTGGAACCTGGAACCTGGCGCCTGGTGCCCTGCCCTAAAGCAGCGACCCTAAATTATATATTACCTGGAGGTGAAAACACATGAACATTCTCGTTATCGGTTCTGGCGGTCGGGAGCATGCTCTTGTTTGGAAGATTGCGCAGAGTCCTCGAGTTGAAAAGATATATTGTGCCCCTGGCAATGGGGGGATTGGAGAAATTGCATCCTGTATTGATATAAAAGCCGATGATATAGACGGACTTTTAAAATTTGCACTTTCTCATGATATAGATTTGACAGTTGTAGGCCCAGAGCAGCCACTTAGCTTGGGCATTGTTGATGTATTTATGAAAAGCAATCTTAGAATATTTGGACCGAATCAAAGAGCAGCTATCCTTGAAGGCAGTAAAGCCTTTTCTAAGAATTTCATGCAAAAATACAGTATACCAACTGCCAAATATAAAAATTATCATGATAAAAATACAGCATTGGCTGAAATAGATGGTTTTGGATATCCACTAGTAATCAAGGCAGATGGATTGGCTGCAGGTAAAGGTGTAATCATAGCAGAGGACAGAACGGAAGCAGAAGAGGCTATCAAAGGTATGATGGCAGATAAGAAGTTCGGTGTGGCTGGAAGCACCATAGTAGTTGAAGAATTTCTTCAAGGAAAAGAAGCTTCCATACTTGCTTTTGTAGATGGGAATGTGGCAATTCCAATGGTAAGTGCTCAAGATTATAAAAGAGCATTGGATGACGATAAAGGCTTAAATACTGGAGGCATGGGAGCTGTTTCTCCCGCTTTTTACTATAATGATGAAATTGCTGAAAGAGTAAAACAAGACATCATTAATAAAACTGTTGAGGCTTTAAAAGCAGAAAATATTGAATATAGGGGAGTTCTTTACTTTGGACTCATGCTTACAAAGGATGGTCCCAAGCTGCTGGAATACAATGCTCGCTTTGGTGATCCAGAAACAGAGGTAGTTCTCATGAGACTTGAGACAGATTTGATAGATATCATGGATGCAGTAATAGATGAAGCACTGGAAAATATAGATATCAAATGGAGCAGTGATCATGCTGTATGCGTTGTTATGACATCAGGAGGATATCCTGAAAGCTATGATACTGGTTTTGAGATAAAAGGATTTATCCCTAATGGCATTGATAGAGTAACCTTTCATGCTGCTACAGCAATAAAGGATGGAAAAACAATAACGGCAGGAGGCAGAGTGCTTGTTGTCAGTGCACTAGGCGAAACTACTAAGGAAGCCTGTGAGAAAGCATATGAAGTAGTCTCTAAGATGGACTTTAAAAAGGCTTTTTATAGAAAAGATATAGGTATTAAGAAGGACTCTTTGTAGAAGAGTCCTTCTTAATACCCAGTACCATAAATGCATTGAAGAAAATTGTCATATATGGTAAAATTATGTGCAACAATTAAAGCAATTCGTATTTATAACTTGAATATGAATTGCTTTATAAAAAAATAGGGGGGAGATACTATGTCGATTAGTAAAAAGCTACCTCTTTTGATAATTGCCTTAGTGGTGATCGCAATGACGATTACGGGAATTGTTACATATCAAAATACGTCAGGGGTCATACTTGATAAAAGTAAAAATGAATCAATAAAGCTTAATGAAAGTGTTAATAAAACCATATCCGCGGCTTTAAGAAGAGAGCTGACGGGAATGAAGGCTGCTTCAAATGACGATGTACTTAATGAGCTTTTAGCCATGGATGCTTCGGCTGATGTACAGTCGGAGCTTTATAAAGCGAAAGTGGAAGCTGCTTCTAAAAAGCTAGAAAAGTATGTTGCTGATTTTGCAAATAGTGAGCATGTATTTTTGGTAAATACAAGAGGTATCATCATAGCGGATAGTGATAGAAATCTCATTGGAACAGATATGAATGATAGAGCCTATGTATCCAAAACTTTGAAAGGGATGCAAAATATTAGTGACACCCTTGTTTCAAAGTCCACAGGGGCATTGGTTACAGCTGTTACATCACCAATAACCCAAGATGGTAGATTAATAGGTATGGTAGCAAGTGGAGTGTACATAAACAGCTTTAACAATTATTTAGCTGATATTAAAATATCTAATACAACAACCAGCTATGGCTATTTAGTCGATACAACCGGTATGATGCTTTACCATCCTGAAGAAGATAAGATAGGGAAGCCGGTAGAAAATGATTTGGTAAAATCAATCGTTACCAGACTTTCTCAGGGAGAAAAAATAGAAAGTACTGTAGAGGAGTATGACTACAAAGGTGTTAGGAAAGTAGCTTCCTATTCTGTAGTACCGGATTCCAGATGGATATTTGTCATTACTGCAGATGTGGAGGATATAAGAAAACCTGTAGATTCTATAAAGAATACAATAATCATTACAACTTTAATTATATCTTTGATCGCAGCAGGAGTGGGGGTTGGAGTATCTCTGAAAATAACCGGACCTATTAAAAAACTTACAAAGCTTATAGGAGCCACAGCAAATTTAGATTTAACTTATGACAAAAGCTATGAAGGAATGGATAAGGGAAAAGACGAGATAAGCTATATGGCAAAAGCCATAATACAAATGAGACAGGCTTTAAGAGAGATGGCAGGGCAATTAAATACATCAGCTATAACAATAGAGGAAAATGCAAAACAGGTTCAGCAGTTAACGATTCATATGAAAGAAAAGACAATGGAAAACTCAGCTACCGCTGAGGAACTCTCAGCAGGGATGGAAGAGACTGCAGCTTCGGCACAAGAAATGAATGCAACTTCTCATGAGATAGAGACAGCCGTAACTTCTATATCTGTAAGAGCGGAAGAAGGGGCAGCAACTTCAGACGATGTAAATAAAAAGGCTAATCAGATAAAAATGGATGCTCAGGTAGCGCAGAAGAATGCCGAAGATATTTACTCAAGTGTAAAGATTGGACTTGAGAAGGCTATTGAGGATTCAAAGACTGTTTCACAAATTGATACCTTGGCACAGGTAATACTTCAAATAACAGAGCAAACTAATTTGCTTGCATTAAATGCTGCCATAGAAGCAGCACGTGCAGGTGAGGCAGGAAAAGGTTTTGCTGTTGTAGCAAATGAAATCAGGAAGCTTGCGGAACAGTCTTCCGAGGCTGTAGGGGATATCAAAAAGGTAGTAGAGGTAATAAATAACTCTGTAGGAAATCTAGCAAGCAATTCAAATGATATCTTGGAGTTTATCGATAAAGAAGTAAATAGAGACTATGGGAAAATGATAGATAATGCTGTGAAATATAGCTCCGATGCGGAAAAATTTAGCAGCATTATGGAAGAATTCAGTGCTACATCAGAAGAACTCAATGCTTCCATATCGGCTGTTGTAAGTGCCATAGATGAGGTAACTGCCACAGTAAATGAAGGAGCAAGAGGAGTAGAAGATATTGCTACAAAGAATGAAGAAATGGTAAGCGAAATAGAAGTAGTAAATGAAAAAAGTGAAGCAAATTTGGTTCGCTCCAAAGAACTTCTGGAATTGATGAATCGCTTCAAATTATAAAAAATAGGCTGGGAAACCAGCCTGTTTTTTTTATATAGAGATTTGCCAATTGTGTAGAAATTTAGAGAAAGATGTATTATAGTTATATATAGCAATAATATTTGCGATTGAACAAGGGGGATAAGTTGTGAACAAGTTTCTAAAGAATTGGTCATTGGTGCGAAGTATACTAGTATTGGCCATCATAAGTTTATTTTCAGTGTTATTAGTTGGAGGACTGGGCATATATGATATGGCAAAGATTAACCAGAATATTGAATCCATGTATGCTGATAATTTAACTCCTATTGCTGACTTGGGAGTCATAAGAAGAAATGTCTTGGGCATGAAATATAACATTTCTGAGTTAATTAACAGTGGATTTGATAAAAACCTTTCCGATGAGATTGTTAAACTTGAAGAAGAAAATAACAATTTTATAAAGAAATTTGAAAGTGGCAACGTGGGCAGCGAGGAAAAAGAATTGCTTGATCAGTTTAAAAGCAAGTATCTTTCTTATACAGGTGTTTGGAAAAGCATGAGAGGCACCATAGAAAATGGAGGGCAAATTACTTCTAATTATAAAACACAATTTGCACAGCTTGGCAATGAAACAGTGATTACCTTGGATCATTTGGTGCAAAATAATCAACAACAAGCTGATCAGCTTAATGATGAGGCAACAAGAGTTTTTGAGACAAGCAATAAATTGATGCTGGTGATTTTCATCTTGACTTTAATAGTGGTATTATTGCTGTCAGCAGTTATTATTCTTGCTGTAAGAGGCTCTTTAAAAGATGTGGATAATATTATAAAAAAAGTGGCAGATGGGGATTTTAGCATAAAATTTGATACCAATAGCAAAAATGAGTTTGGAATCATGAAAAAGGCGTTAGGAGCCATGATTGCTAATATTTCAAATATGATGAGCGCTGTAAACAG
>JAUQXG010000393.1 GCA_030834765.1 Lutispora sp. | reverse complement strand
AAGTAAATTGTGAAACAGACTTTGTTGCTAAAAATCAAGAATTTATTGATTTTATTAACTTAATGGCTAAAATCGTTGTTGATAGAAACATTAATAGCATTGAAGAATTATATGAAACTGATTATAATGGCATGAAAGTGAAAGAATCATTAAGTGCATTGATCGCGAAAATAGGCGAAAATATGACTATCAGAAGGTTTGAAAAGTTTGCTGTAAATGATGGAGCTGTTGTTTCCTATATTCATGCTGGAGGCAGAATAGGTACTCTTGTTGAGTTGCATTGTTCGAAAACCAATGATGCGTTATTAGAGCTAGGAAAAGATATTGCAATGCAAGTAGCTGCCCTGAACCCACTATATGTTAGTGATGCAGAAGTACCAGCTGAGCATATAGAGAAAGAAAGAGAAATATTAAAACAACAGGCTATCAATGAAGGAAAAGATATGGCAGTTGTTGAAAAGATGATTGAAGGAAGACTAAAAAAACAACTTAAAGAAACTTGTTTATTGGATCAGGTGTTTGTAAAAGACGGTGAAAGATCAATATCCAAACTTTTAAAAGATAAATCCAGCGAAATAGGGGCAGATATATCTGTGTCAAGATTTGTTAGATATGAAAAAGGCGAAGGAATTCAAAAAAAGGAAGATAACTTTGTTGAGGAAGTTATGAGACAGATGCAAAAGTAGAAAAATAAAAATGGGAACACTATGTGTTCTCTTTTTTTTAAAATCAGATATATTTAGAAGGATTTTTGCATCATATGTAGAAATTTTATACATTAATGGAGGTATATTATAAATGCACCATGTCAAATATAGAAGAGTGATATTAAAATTAAGCGGGGAAGCATTAGCAGGAGATAAAGTTTCTGGGTTGGACCAAGAAACACTATTAAGCATTGCAAAAAAAGTTAAAGAACTTAAATGTCTTGATGTTGAAGTAGCGATAGTAGTTGGCGGAGGGAATTTCTGGAGAGGTAGAAGTGGAGAAGGTATGGACAGGACTACTGCCGATCACATGGGTATGTTGGCCACTGTTATCAATGCATTGGCCCTACAAGATGCCCTAGAGCGAATAGAAGTTCCTACAAGAGTACAGACAGCTATTGAAATGAGGCAGATTGCTGAACCTTATATCAGAAGAAAAGCAATAAGACATTTGGAAAAAGGTAGGGTTGTTATTTTTGCATCTGGAATAGGAAATGCATATTTTTCCACTGATACAACGGCTGCATTAAGAGCGGCAGAAATCGAAGCAGAAATAATTCTACTTGCAAAAAAGGTAGATGGTGTTTATGACTGTGACCCAGTAAAAAATAAAGGTGCAAAGAAGTTTGAGCAGTTGTCCTATATTGATGTAATAAATAAGGGACTTGGAGTTATGGATTCAACTGCTGCTTCATTATGTATGGATAATAATATACCAATATTAGTTTTTGATTTAAAAGATCCAGATAATATTATAAAAGCTATAATGGGAGAAAAAATAGGTACAATGGTGAAGGAGGATTAGTTATGATAAAGGATATCGAAAAAAGTGCTCAGGATAAAATGGAAAAGACAATAAATGTTATGAAACAGGAATTGCAGTCATTAAAGGCGGGGAGAGCTAATCCAAATATGCTAGACCGCATCGTAGTAGAATATTATGGAACAGATACACCTATTAATCAATTAGCAAATATATCTGCTCCAGAGCCTAGAATAATTTCTATACAGCCATGGGATGCAAAATCTATACCAGCAATAGAAAAGGCAATTCAAAAATCTGATTTAGGTATAAATCCATCTAGTGACGGTAAGGTCATAAGACTGATCGTTCCTCAGCTTACTGAAGAGAGACGAAAGGATTTAGTAAAGACTGTAAAGAGGATTGGAGAAGAAGCAAAGGTTGCAGTTAGAAATACGAGAAGAGATGCAAATGAAAATTTGAAAAAGATGAAAAAAGATAATCAAATATCAGAAGATGAGCTAAAGAAATCAGAAGATGATACACAAAAAATAACAGATAAATTCATAAAAGAAATAGATAAGATTGTTGAAATAAAAGAAAAAGAAGTAATGGAGGTTTAACATTGGACGAAATACCTTATTTGGTTGGTTTTAATCTTAATAAGGCGAAAAATATAATTGATGAAAGTATCCATTTTATTATTGAAGAAACATTTACGCCTTTTGAAGATAAAAAGCTTGAAAGAGTAGGTAAGGATCCAATAATAATTAGGCAGCTTAATAAAAATGGTATAGTAGTGTTTACTGTGTCATACTTTAAATAATTCCCCTCTACAAAGGGGAATTATTTAAAGTGCAATTATTGTTTTTCTTTTATTGGAGGGGTAACAATGAATCTAGATAATAATATTATGCCAAATCATATAGCAATCATTATGGATGGTAACGGCAGATGGGCTATAAAGAAGGGTTTACCCAGGTCTTTTGGTCATAAGGCAGGTGTGGATGCTTTAAAAGATATTGTTAAAGTCTGCAGTGATTTGGGTGTTAAAATATTAACCGTTTATGCATTTTCAACAGAAAATTGGAAGAGGCCTAAAGATGAAGTAGGATATTTAATGAAGCTTCTTGTTGAATATATGCGTAGAGAGATAGAAGACCTTAATGCAAACAAAGTAAAAATAAAAATTTTAGGAGATGTAGAACTTCTACCAAGTGCAACAAAAGAAGAAATTCTAAATGCAGTTGATTCTACGAAAAATAATGATGGATTACAGTTTAATATTGCTTTAAATTATGGAGGCAGGTTAGAAATATTAAATGCTTGTAAAAATATTATTGATGATTTGAAAACAAATAAAATTCAAATAGATTTATTAGATGAAGACATGTTTGGGGAATATTTATACACTGGAAAGGACCCAGAGCCGGATCTCATTATAAGAACAAGTGGAGAGAGGCGCCTGAGCAATTTTTTGCTATGGCAAGGTGCGTACAGTGAGTTGGTATTTACAGATACATTATGGCCAGACTTTAAAAGAGGAAACCTTATTGATGCAATAAATGAGTATCAAAATAGAAATAGGCGTTTTGGGAATGTAAAGTAACGGAGGTAAAAATGCTGAAGGTAAGATTAATAAGCTCAATTATTGGACTGCCTTTAATATTTGCAATACTATTTTATAGAGGTAATTTATTATTTATTTTTACATTACTTCTTTCTTTAGTTGGGCTGCATGAATATTTTAAAGCTATGCAAACAAAAAAAATTGAACCGATAAAATGGTATGGATATATTATAACTTTAATATATTATGGTATTATTCTAAAAGAGTATACTGGACCATCATTGAATGCAATCATTCCATTGTCACTCATTGCATTGATTTCAGCAGAGATTTTTCGTCAGAAACATAATATCATTGAAATTGCTATATCTATTTTTGGGGTTATCTACATATCTGTACTATTTGGCACTTTAGTGCAAATAGGAAATCATAAATATGGTAATATACTTATATGGTTACCTTTTATAACAGCATGGGTTTCTGATACATCAGCGTATTTTATTGGTGTCAATTTTGGCAAAAAAAAGTTATGTCCCCATATAAG
>JAUQXG010000392.1 GCA_030834765.1 Lutispora sp. | reverse complement strand
CTACAGCTGGACATACTTCACCTTTAACTGAAACTTCTTTTAACTTTATAGAACGTTCTCTTGCAGGAGCAACAACCTTTCTATCTTCCATTTTAAGATTAAGTTCTTCCATAATAAGCTTGGATCTTTCGAGGGTTTCTTTATCCACATACCCTTTTTTATATTCGCATCCTGTTTTAAAATATCTTCTAATAATCTCTTGCTTTGATGCTTCTTTGATGACATCATCATCAATAATTCCAAAGCCTACCCTATTAACTCCCATATCAGTTGGAGACTTATACATAGATTCTTCTCCCGTTATCTTCTCAATAATCCTTCTTAATACAGGGAATGTTTCGATATCTCTGTTATAATTCACCGTTACTTTATCATAAGCATCAAGGTGAAATGAGTCAATCATATTTACATCCTTTAGATCTACCGTTGCTGCTTCATAGGCTATATTTAAAGGGTGTTTTAAAGGCACATTCCATACAGGAAATGTTTCAAATTTTGAATAACCAGCCACTTTACCACGCTTGTATTCATGATAAAGTTGATTAAGACAAGTAGATAGCTTGCCGCTACCTGGTCCAGGTGCTGTTACCACAACAATAGGCTTTGTTGTTTCAATATAGGGGTTTTGCCCATATCCCTCGTCACTCACAATGGTATCTACTTCTGTAGGATATCCTTTTGTTACTTTATGTGTATATACTTTTATACCTCTACGTTCAAGCCTATTCATAAAAACAGTTGCTGCTGGTTGCCCATCATATCTTGTTATAACAACGCTATTTACATCAAGTTCATTGGCCCTTAAATCATCAATTAATCTTAATGCATCAATATCGTATGTAATACCAAAGTCTCCTCTTATTTTATTTCTTTCGATATCACCTGCATACACACAAATTATAACCTCAACTTTATCTTTTAATTTGTGTAGTAGCTTGATCTTTGCATTTTCATCGAATCCAGGCAAAACTCTTTTTGCATGAAGATCAAACATAAGTTTTCCCCCAAACTCAAGATACAGTTTATCATAATTATTTACTCTTTCTAAGATGTATTTTGATTGCTCTTCTAAATATTTTTTGTGATCAAATCCTATTTTCATATCCATACCATACCTTCAAAATATTTTTATTATTTTGCACTATTATTTCTTTATTTAAAGCCATAAAATAGTACTACAACTTTATATTATTACACAATTATGACTTTAAGTAAATGACACAATAAAAGTTTTTTAATTTTATTGGTATGCTAATTTTTCCCTAGATTATATATATTCACGTTTCTTATAGCCATATCTGTATTAAATTTCTTTGATACTTCTATTAAAGCTTTTACTGTATCTAGTACCGTTACAATATCAATATTTCTTTCTATAGCGGCTCTTCTTATTATAAAGCCTTCCCGTTGAACATTCTTTCCTTTAGTAGGAGTATTAATAACAAGGTCAAACTCCATACTCTTTATTAGATTTAGAATATCAGTCTCTTCACCTCTGACATTCCTCAATTCTTCAATCTGTACTCCAGCTTGCTTTAAATATTGTGCAGTTCCACTTGTACATATCAATTTATATCCAAGCAATCTTAGTTCTTTTGCAATATTTAAGAAATCTTCTTTCTCATGGTCATTTATTGCAGCAAACACTACACCTTTTTCCTTTTTCAACAACATACCCGATGCCAAGAAACCTTTATATAGTGCCTCGTACACATCACTTCCTACTCCTAACACCTCACCTGTAGATCTCATCTCAGGCCCCAAAGACACCTCAACGCCAGGAAGTTTTTGAGTCGAAAATACAGGCACCTTTACTGATACGATCTCTGACTCTTTGTATATATTTATACCATAGCCAAGGTTTCCAAGCTTTTCTCCTAGCATAACCTTTGTGGCAAGCTCAACGATTGGAACTCCACTTACTTTACTTATATAAGGAACCGTTCTGCTTGCTCTTGGGTTTACTTCAATTACATAAAGCTTTTCATTGCATTCAATAAATTGAATATTTATCATACCCTTAATTCCTATTCCTATGGCAAGCTTTTTTGTGTATTCTAACACCTTTTCCTTTATGGCTCGTGAAACATTTTGTGTTGGATACATTGTTATGCTATCTCCAGAATGTACTCCGGCTCTTTCTAGATGCTCCATAATTCCAGGAATAAGAATCTCTTCTCCATCACAAATAGCATCTACTTCAATCTCTCTTCCATTTAAGTATTTATCTATCAACACAGGGCTTTTATTCACTTTCTCAAAGGCATTTTCAAGATAATATTTCAGCTCATCTTTACTATAAGTTATCTCCATCCCCTGCCCTCCTAGCACATAAGAAGGCCTTACAAGTACTGGGTATCCTAATTTCTCAGCTTCTATCAGTCCCTTAGCTACATCTAAAACAGCTATGCCCATAGGTCTATCTATATTAAGTTTTTCAAGTAAAGCATCAAACTTTTCTCTATCTTCAGCAGTATCAATTTGTTCTGAGTTCGTCCCCAGAATAGCAATATTCTTTTCCTGTAGAAATTTAGCAAGCTTAATTGCTGTCTGACCACCAAACTGAAGAATCACACCTTCTGGTTTTTCTTTATCAACAATGTTTAGTACATCCTCTTCTGTAAGAGGTTCAAAATAAAGCTTATCTGATATATCGAAATCTGTGCTTACCGTTTCTGGGTTATTATTTATGATTATAGTCTCTATATTCATCTTCTTCAGTGCCTTTATGGCATGAACAGATGCATAATCGAATTCTATCCCCTGTCCTATCCTGATTGGTCCCGAGCCTATCACTATGATTTTTCTTTTATTACTGACTTCTACCTCATCAAAGGTATGATAAGTAGAATAGAAGTATGGTGTAATAGCCTCAAATTCTCCGGCACAGGTATCCACCATGTTATACATTGGTATGATATCCCATTTCATTCTAAGCTTATATACTTCATTAGGGCTTGTTCCAATCAAATCTCCGATACCTTTATCTGAAAAGCCAATCCTTTTAAGCTCAAATAAGAAGTCCCTGGATAACATGTCCAAAGTGCATGATTTCAACTTTTCTTCCAATTTTACTATATTTCTAATTTTTTCTATAAAGAAACTATCTACACCAGTTATTTTTGCAACCATTTCAGTTCGATAATCTCTTCGTATCATTTCTGCTAAAGCGAATATTCTTTCATCGTCTGGAGATATTATTTTTCGCTTTAATTCTTTGAGACTTAATTTATTCATGTCTTTGTGTTCTAAAGTATATCTAGCTATATCTAGCGAACGTATTCCTTTTAGGAAGGCAGCTTCAAAGTTACTGGCTATCGCCATAACTTCGCCTGTTGCCATCATCTTTGTCCCCAAAAGCCTATCTGCAGTATTAAACTTATCAAAGGGCCATTTTGGAATTTTTACTACTACATAATCAAGAGAAGGTTCGAAGCACGCATATGTTTTTTTTGTTACTGCGTTCTTTATTTCATCCAGATCATATCCCAGTGCAATCTTTGCTGCAACCTTAGCGATAGGATAACCAGTGGCCTTTGAAGCTAGGGCAGAAGAGCGGCTGACTCTAGGATTTATCTCAATGACAGCATATTCAAAGCTCTGTGGATTTAATGCAAATTGAACATTACAGCCCCCCTGTATTCCTATGGCATTTATTATATCAATGGATGCACTACGCAGCATCTGATACTCTTTATCTGATAAAGTTTGACTGGGAGCTACCACGATACTATCTCCTGTATGAATTCCTACAGGATCGATATTTTCCATATTACATACACAAATGCAATTGCCTTGTTTGTCTCTCATTACCTCATACTCAATTTCCTTCCAACCCTTTATACTCCTTTCGATAAGCACTTGCCCTATTGCACTCATATGAAGTCCTTGCTCTAATATAACCTTCAACTCTTCTTCATTATTAGCGATTCCACCACCCGTACCTGCTAGTGTGTACGCCGGTCTTACAATTACAGGATAGCCTAGTTTTTTAGAATACTCCTTGCCTGACTCCATATCTATTATAATTTCGCTTTCTATGCATGGTTGATTGATCCTTTTCATTTCTTTTCTGAAAAGCTCTCTATCTTCACCTTTCTTGATGGATTCTATGGAAGTACCAATAACTTTTACATTATATTTTTCCAATATCCCTGCTTCATCTAACTCTACAGCAAGGTTTAGCCCTGTTTGACCTCCCATGCCTGCAAGTATGCTGTCTGGTCTTTCTTTTTCTATTACTTTCTCAATAAAAGCAGGTGTCAGCGGTTCAATATATATTTTATGCGCTACTTCTTTATCTGTCATGATTGTAGCAGGATTACTATTTATTAGAACCACTTGTATATTCTCTTCCTTTAACGCTTCACAGGCCTGAGTCCCCGAATAATCAAACTCTGCAGCCTGCCCTATGACAATGGGACCAGAGCCTATAACTAAAACTTTCTTTATATCCTTATTTAAAGGCATATGAACCTCCTCCTACAGCTTTGCTGTATAAAAATAGAATTGATAAAGGCGATATCTTTTTTCAAATATATCCCTCCCATACTAATTTCATTTTATACTTCTAGAAACTTATCAAATATATTATTGGCATCCCTCGGTCCAGGGCATGCTTCCGGATGGAACTGTACACTGTATATTGGCAGAGTCTTATGTCTCATACCTTCTATAGTCCCGTCGTTTAAACTTATATGTGTTGGTATAGTATCTATTGGAAGCTCACTGACGAAATAACCATGATTTTGAGAGGTTATATATATCTTGTTTTCTTCAATATTCTTTACAGGATGATTACACCCTCTATGCCCAAATTTTAATTTGGCTGTTTTTCCTCCCAATGCCAAAGCTAAAAGCTGATGTCCAAGACATATCCCAACAATAGGTTTTTTCCCTATAAGCTGTTTTAGATTTTCTATAGTCATCCACAAATCTTCAGGATCTCCAGGTCCATTGGATAAGAAAATCAAATCAGGATTAGTCTTTAAAATCTCATCAGGTCTTGTATCAGCTGGGAACACCGTCAATCTGCATCCTCTTTGTTTAAAAGAATGAATAATATTGGCTTTGATTCCGAAATCAATGATAGCAATGTGTTTCCCATCACCAGCTATTGTATATATCTCTTTCGTTGTTACATTTGACACTGCATCTGAGTTACAAAATATTTCAAGTTTTTCTTTTATATCATTTTCATTTATCTCTTCAAGGGTTATTATTCCTTTCATGGTACCACTATTTCTTAATATCTTAGTTAGTGCCCTTGTATCAACTTGCTGTATTGCCATGATCTTATTATTTTTCAAATAATCCTTTAGCTTCATTTCACAGCGAAAATTATTTGGATAGTCGCAAGCTTCCCCAACTATAAACCCCTTTACCTTAGGTGCTTCCGACTCAATATCCTCTAGATTCAACCCATAGTTTCCAATTAATGGATATGTCATTGTAACGATCTGACCATAATAGGAAGGATCCGTAAGAACTTCTTGATATCCAGTCATTCCTGTATTAAATACAACTTCACCTACTATTTCTTGTATATATCCAAAAGCTCTGCCATCAAAAACCATTCCATTTTCTAATATTAACTTTGCTTTCATGTTTTTAACCTCCCTGATATAAAAATAAAGGATAACAATATGAATAATAATTCAATATTACTGTTATCCTTTATGTGCTGAAAAATATTTTATTTAATAAGTGAGATTTTTTATTTAAACAATAAGCCTTCATAATTATGTCTCCTTTCTAGCCTCACAGGACTAAATTAAAGTATTCTTTAATAGATTCTAATTTATTAAAGCTTCAATGTCAATAAAATTATTTAATATAAAATAATATATATTCAACTCATTGTATATATATTATTTTATACTTGTATTTATGTCATAAAGGAAGACATATCCAGCCAATATTCTAATATGTTGTGAGGAAACATCAACAGATCGATGAAATATCTTAAACAAACTTCATGTTTTCTATTCTATCAAAAGCATCTCTTAAATTTTCTACTTCTACAGTACATGCGATCCGTATATATCCCTCTCCGCTTTTCCCAAAAGCATTTCCTGGAACTACTAGT
>JAUQXG010000002.1 GCA_030834765.1 Lutispora sp. | reverse complement strand
AAATATTCTAGATAAGAGACGTATAAATTATGGTCAGGAAAGCCTTATATCATTCTTTGAGGACTTATGTAATCAAGATTTGCAAATGGCTATTTCTTTATTAAATGATGATATGCTTTCTTTTACTTCACTTTTTACCCTTCAACCTGTGATAAAAGGATTTTCTTTAAACTCCATGCTAAATCTACGCAACAAATTAGCATTGGAGGTCATCTATGAAGTTACTTCAGATGTGAAATCCCATGAGGATGAAAACTTGCTAAATATATATATTCAAAAAGTTAATTCTGTGCTGATATGGATGCTTGATACAGGTTCATTTGATGATGGGCTTAGCAATGAATTTGATGAAGTCTTAGATGTTTGCGCCATACTGTTATTGAAGGTATATAAAGATAAATCTAGACTTCCCCTTATTTCCCAACTAATTTTCGCCAGACATCGAAAACATCATCTGATACACGATCTTGTGTGGGCATTTCTTGAAGCCCGTGATCCCGGAAGCTTAATGCTAATCGCTAGTCGCTTGAGATCCATTCATGAAGCTGATGTCTCCCTTGCACGAAAGCTTTTGAGCTTTGTGCCAGATATCAATGAACAAAATGATGATACAGAAAAACAATACATGATATTTTTAAAATGGTTAGAAGAAAATAGTTTATTTTTGCTTTATAAGGGTGAAAGCTTCCAGCAAACAAATCGCCCAAAACCATACGAAATTGTTTATGAAGGTAAATACATATGCAAAAATGTTTCTATTGAATCTGGAGAAATCATGAGCGACTTGCTACAGGATGAATTGGCTTTAATAAATGAGTTCAAATTACTTGATTTAAATACTAAAGTTTTGCTTTCAAACTTCTCTTTTACGCTGCACAAAAAAGATTTGAAAATTTGGAATGAGTGGCTGCATTCTCCAATAGATATTCAGATAAATATGACGATTGAAGGAGGAGCACGATGATAAAAATAAATAGAAATCCACTTCCTCCAGATAATTTTACAAATCAATTTCCTGTCGGTAGTCTAGAGATGAAGATTTTTAATAGCTTATCATCCAGCAAGCAGACATTTAATTATGTATCTCTAGACCATTTAAAGTTCGAAATAAATTTGCGTATAAAAATAATAGAGGCTTCTAGAGAGCTTTACAAAAGTAAATTTGCCTTTCGTGTATTTAGAAAATCTTTCTGTAATGAAGATTACTGGGAAAGAACAGAAGAAGGCGGTTTTTTATTAAAAAGAGATGTCACACCAGCAGCAGCAATAAATGATATTTTTATAAACAGTAAAAAGTATGGCAATGAATGTGCTACAGCCATGGTTATCGTATTTTATAGGGCTTTAGTAAACATATTGCCTGAAAACTTATTTAATCAAATGTTCTCCAATATTCATCTTATGAATTGGAATTATATAGACAAAGATCTTGGTATCAGAAACTTTGAAGTCGGAGATGACAATATACCAGGTGATTGTAGATATTTCAAAAATCCTGAAGTGAATCCCCTCACTCCAGAATGGCAAGGAGAAAATGCAATAGATTTAGGAGATGGAACGTATTATGGACATGGAATAGGAATAAAAAGCAAAGAAGCTATGATTAAAGAATTGAATGAAAATAGAAAACCAGATAGTAATGAAAGTGCATATCTACTAACTACAGCTACACGTCCTAATTACAATCATATATATGAGCAATACAATAAAACCCTAGTTGTATAGAGTTTTATTGTATGTATTTTTATTTAGAGAAGCTAACGCAAAACATCCCTAAATATCCATTGGAAATCTGATACAATTTTAACACTTGAGACCATATGATATTATCTAAAATCAAATTCATAGGGTCTCTTCTTTTCTTAATTCATCATTACATTTCTGGTAATTTGCTTCAAAACAGTTTTGAAAGTATCCATATCTTCATCAGATATATTCTTTCCACAGAGTTCGCTCATCTTTTGACCTTCAGGCAGAAGTCTCTCTCTATATTCTATCCCTCGCTCCGTTAATGCAATATGGGATACCCTCCTGTCTGTTTCATCTCGATAACGAACAACATATCCGTCTCTTTCCATTCGGTTTATCAGCCTAGCAACAGTGGCTTCCTTTATATTCATTTTTTCTCCAAGCTCTCTTTGATTAATCCAATAATCTTTTCCAAGAAAATATAAAGCAATCCATTGCACCCTAGTGATTCCGAGGCACATCAACCTCCTATTGAAGGTATCAGCTATTAATTTTGCAGTTTTACTTGTTGAAAACCCCACACAAGTATCCAAATCAAACATATTTAGCACCCCTTAGCCTTTTTTGTTCAGCTTCTATCTTCATAGTTAAATTATAAACAATAAAGAGAGAAATTTCTACACTTTACCCCATAAGTTTATTGAATAGCAAAAAAAAAAGAGAATATTGAAACCTTCTCTTTTTAAATTTAATTTTCTATTTCTATAATAATGCTTTTCCTATTTTTCTTCCATATTCCCGGCAGATATCCAAACCAGCTTCATCCGGTTCCCATAAAACCTTTATCCCTTCGTCTATGAGGTCAAACCCTGCTTTCGTAAGATCTTCACAAATAATCTTCGTTGACTCCCCACTCCAGCCATAGCTTCCAAAAACACCGCCCTTTTTATTTTTGAAGCCTAACCCTTTTATTTGCTCTAAGAATCCCGCTGTCGAATAAAGTATACCTTTATTAATAGTAGACGACCCTACGATCACCGCCTTAGATTTAAATACTTCTGTCACAATATCATTTTTATCCGAATGGCTTGAATTAAATTGCTTGATAGCTATACTTTTATTCTCAGCCACGATGCCTTCAGATATCGCCTCAGCCATTTTCCTTGTGGCATCCCACATGGTATCATATACAATAGTCACTTGATTTTCCTGATAGTCCTTCGCCCACTCCATATATTTATTTACTATTTGAAGGGGATTATCTCTCCAGATGATACCATGACTTGGACAAATCATATCTACTGGAAGATTGAAGCTAAGAACTTCATTGATCTTATTCTCTACCAGCTTGCTAAAAGGGGTTAAAATGTTTGCATAATATTTAGTAGCTTCTTGATAAAGCTCTGCTTTATCTACTAAATCGTTAAACATTAATTCTGAAGCATAGTGCTGTCCAAAAGCATCATTGCTGAATAGAATGTTATCTCCAGTTAAATAGGAAAACATGGTATCTGGCCAATGAAGCATTCTTGCTTCCACAAATATCAAGTCTTTTTTACCTATATTCAGTTTATCTCCTGTCTTTACCTCAACGAAGTTCCAGTCCTGATGGTAATGTCCTTTTATGGACTTTACAGCATTTTTAGTGCAATATATCGGTGTGTTAGGTATTTCTTTCATCAGGTCCGGCAATGCCCCACTGTGGTCTGGTTCGGCATGGTTTACTATTATGTAATCAATCTTATTCAGGTCGATTTCTTTTTTTAAATTCTGCATAAATTCCTTAGAGAACGGTCTCCAAACAGTATCCATCAGCACTGTCTTTTCATCTCGAATCAGGTATGAATTGTAGCTTGAACCTTTGTGGGTAGAATATTCATCTCCGTGAAATTTTCTAAGAGCCCAATCGATTTTTCCCACCCAGGTTACACTATCATTAATTTTAAAGCTCATCTTTTTTCCTCCTCTTAAATGATTGCTAATTATATTCTTAGGTTTTCTAAAACAATCAATTTTTACTCTTATTATAGCATGAAACCCTTACCATCGCTTTTTCTGCAAATTATGCATTTATGTTGAATTCGTCATTCAGTCGTTTGGCCATTTCCTTCCCCAATTTGTTGAGCGACTCAAATTCAGCATCCTTAGGAGAATAAGTAGCTTCGATAGAAGGACCGATTTTTTCCCAGCCAATTTCTTTGACGAAAGCATCTATTCCAGAAACACCGCCACCTGACCAAGATTTGTTTCCAAATACAGAAACGTATCGGTCTTTCAACCCGGAATTGCTCAATTTTGCCAAAAGCGTTTCAACAGGTGAAAAGACTTTTGTGTTATAGGCACAAGATCCAATGATCACAGCCTTATACTTCCAAATTTCACTAAGGATATAAGAATTGTGTGTTTTAGATGCATCAAAAACTTTAATATTTTTCACACCATTTTGGGCAATAATGCGTGCCAGATAATCCGCCATCTTAGCCGTATTGCCATACATAGACCCGTAAACGATAACAACTCCGTTCTCAGCCTTAAATTGACTCCATTTGTTGTAGAGTTCCATGATTTTTCCAGGACTTTCTCTCCAAACAGGACCATGTGTCGGCGCAATCATTCGGATGTCCAAAGAACTGAGCTTCTGCAAACTTTTTTGAACCATCTGACTGTATTTCGCGACGATATTGCTATAATAGCGTCTGGTTTCATCCTCGTAGAATTCATAATTGATTTCATCATCGAAGATGCCTCCATCCAAAGCTCCAAAACCACCAAAAGCATCCATTGAAAAAAGAATTTTGGAGGTTTCATCATAAGTCATCATGGTTTCAGGCCAATGGACCATGGGGGTTAAGTAAAACTTTAATTTATGATAACCCAAATCCAACATATCTCCATCATTCACTTCGTAATAATTTTTCGTGATGCCATAAAATCCTTCAATAAACGGAAAAGTCTTTTTATTGCCTACGATTTTCATTTCGGGGTATGCGCTAAGCAAAGCCAGCATAGATCCGGAATGATCAGGCTCCATATGATTGACGATCAGATAATCCACTGGTCTATCTCCGATAATTTCTTTGACCTTTTCTAAATACTCAGTGGTTTTATTGAATTTGACTGTATCCAGGACAGCAATTTTCTCATCGTTGATAATGTAAGAATTGTAAGAAACGCCTTTATCAAGAGGCCAATAATTTTCAAACAGGTTTGTTTCTCTATCGTTTGTACCAATCCAATGCACTTTAGCTTCAATACTCAATTTGCAGTTCATTGCTTCACCTCATCTTAATTTTAAGAAGAACTTCGTATATTAATTGTATATTTTACCACTTGAACCGACATCTTTCAATCTTATTTGGCATATCATGTTATTTGACCTGGATTTTCTATATA
This sequence comes from Lutispora sp., assembly GCA_030834765.1. Classification (GTDB taxonomy): domain Bacteria; phylum Bacillota; class Clostridia; order Lutisporales; family Lutisporaceae; genus JAUQXG01. The sequence continues at coordinate 14,726 of JAUQXG010000002.1, read as the reverse complement.
TTTATTATGTCCTGCAAATTATTCTCAGAGCATGGTTTTAGTTGTCAATTATCTCACTCAATGTATAAAAAAATCAGGTATTCTAAATACCTGATTTAATATCTATATTTTATTCTAAATCGTTTCTAATCAAATCTTCATATGTTTCTCTTTTTACAACTACTCTTGGTATTCCTTCTTTTATCATAATTACTGCTGGTTTTCTAAGTCTGTTATAATTGCTAGACATAGAATAGCTATATGCACCAGTGCTAAAAACGGATAGAATATCCCCAGCCTCTACATAAGGAAGCTTTATGTCTCGTATCAGCATATCTCCAGATTCACAGCATTTGCCTGCTATGGTCACCATCTCTGCAAGTGGATTGTTTGCCTTATTTGCAACAGTTGCATCATATTCTGCTTCATAGAGTGCTGGTCTTGGATTATCTGCCATGCCACCGTCAACACTCACGTATTTTCTGATGCCTTTTATTTCTTTTATTGCCCCAATGGTGTACAAAGTGATTCCATTTTCTCCAACCATCCATCTGCCAGGCTCAATAATCACTTTAGGCATATTTAGGTCTAATTCAAGGCATCTTTCCTTTAACCTGTTCATGATCACTTCTATAAATTCATAAATTTCAAGGGGACGGTCTCCTTCGTTATAATATATCCCAAAGCCACCTCCTACATTTAGCTCTTCTACTTCTACTTCAAGTGTTTTCTTGATTTCAACCATAAGTGTAGTCATAACATCCACCGCTTCTCTATAAGCATCTTTATTGAACATCTGAGAGCCTATGTGACAATGTATCCCTCTAAAATCTATATTAGGGCATTTTGATACTTTTTCCACGGCTTCAAGGGCTACGCCTTCATGTATTGGAAATCCAAATTTGGAATCAAGCTGTCCCGTTGAAATGTATTCATGGGTATGACCTGATATTCCAGGCGAGATTCTAAGCAATGCTTTCATTTTTTTATTCTTCTTTTGAGCAATACTTTGTAAAAGCTCCATCTCATGAAAACTATCTATTACAAAAGCACCTACATTATGTTCAATCCCAAATTCAATCTCTTCAGCAGTCTTATTGTTTCCATGAAAATATATCTTTTCCACAGGAAATCCTATCTTTACTGCTGTATAAAGTTCACCACTTGAAACCACATCTATACCAAGTCCTTCTTCTTTTATTATTTTGTACATAGCAATATTAGAAAAAGCTTTACTGGCGTACAATGCCAATGTATTCGGATATTTATTCAGAAAATGTTCCTTTATCTGTCTGCATTTATCCCTGATTCCATCTTCCGTGACAACATAAAGCGGAGTACCAAACTCCTTTGCAAGTTTCACTGTGTCGCATCCTCCAAAAGTCAGATGTCCTTTTTCATTTATATCAACGTATTTCCTTTTCACAACAAAATCCCCCTATATTCGAGTTTTACATATAAATATAGCAAATATCATGCCAAGCAGAGAATCCTTATTTAGAAGAGGCATTTCCGCATAAGCGGAATAACATAAAATAAACGGTTCAATTTTTCGGAATAATTCCGCTAAACTGAACCGTAAAAATTCTTTAGATTATAAATAATTTTAAATACTAAATGCCATATTTTTTCAACTTTTCATAAAAGCTGGTTTTCCCTACACCAAGAATTTTCATGGCTTTTGATTTATTTCCGTTAGACACTTCCAATGCATTTTTTATTGCTGTCTTCTCCGCATCTATCAATGCATCCTTTAGAGATTTAATACAGAAGTGATTGATTGGGCTATTTATATCCGCCTTCAGGTTTAAGTGTTCAAGAAAAATGGTATCTCCCTCTGCTATATTTACTGCTCTTTCAAGTACATTTTCTAATTCTCTCACATTTCCTGGCCACTCATAATCAATCATCGTCTTTATAGCTTCTGCAGAAATAAACTTTTCAGAAACCTTTACCTTATGACAAATTTCCGGAAGCAGATGATGTATCAATGGATAAATATCTTCTCTCCTCAATCGAAGGGGTGGGATATATATTGGAAAAACATTAATTCTATAATATAAATCTTTTCTAAAATGTCCTTCTTTAACAGCCTTATCAAGATCTTTATTGGTTGCTGTAAATATTTTCACATCTGCGTATATTTCTTTTGTTCCTCCCACTGGTGTAAAACTTTTTGTTTGAAGCACATGCAAAAGCTTCACTTGAACAAATTGGGGTATGTCACCTATCTCATCAAGAAAAATGCTCCCTCCATGAGCTGCCTCAAAAAGTCCCTTTTTACCTTCTTTGTGCGCTCCTGTAAAAGCTCCGCCTTCATATCCGAAAAGTTGACTTTCTAATAGTTCATGTGGAATAGACGTACAATTTACATATATAAAAGGTTTTTCCCGTCTCCTGCTCTTTTTATGAATACTTTCCGCCAGCAATCCCTTTCCCGTACCACTTTCCCCTAGTATCAATATAGTAGAATCTGTATCTGCTGCCTTTTTACAAAGCTTTTTTACTGCTTTTATGCTTTCGCTTTGTCCTATTATTTTTTCAAAACCATCATCAACCTTGAGGCGGCTTTCTGCTTCATTAAGAGATGCTATTGCGCTATCTCTTTGCCTCCTAAGATTATTTAGTTCTGTAATATCTTCCACTTTCAAGAGAGCACCCTGTATCTTCCCGCTGCTCTTTAACTGCATCAATGTGCATCTTGTGGGTCTTCCATTGATCTCTCTTACCTCATTTGTATAGGATATATCCTTACCTCTTGCTGCTTCTAAAAATTCTATAATGTTTATATTTGTTTCCTTTGGGTGGACTTCAAAAATATTTCTACCTACGACTTCCATTGCCGTACTAGAATTGCCTTTGGATTGAAAAACTTTACCCATCAATATATCTTTTAAGGCTTCTCGTCTTACGGTATAACCCTTTGCTTGATAAAATTTAACCTTTCCTGTTGTTCCACTCATTATGACCATATGCCCTAAGGACTTAATATATTTAAAAGGAAAGCATTGATGATTCACAGATAATTCCACAGTTTTATTCATAAAGTCAATGGTTGATTTTATTTTATAATTATTTATACTTGTTTCTAAAAGTAAGTTATCCTCATGCTTTTTTGATACTTTAATAACTGCACTTCCTATGTCACTTCCTACTACTCCAGCAGCTACAAAAGCATCTCCTTTTTCTAAAGCAATATCCCCTACTCCAAATAACCTCAAGTCTTCAATTTCTAATCCTCCATCGTCTTCTCCAAAGCAATTGTCTCCAATGATCACCATATCACCCTTCTCTATGGAACCAGAAGAATGACCTATGCCTTGATTATATATAAGCCCAAATATCTCTTTTGCTTTTTTATTATAGCTTTTTATTGTGCCTTCAGAATCTATGGAGATTATTCCTTCATTTATCATATCTATTATGTTTTCTAGCATATTCTTCAAACCATCACCATCCTGGAGAATATTTCATCAAATTTATCTGCCTACAAATAATTGTATCATTATTATACAGAAGAATTATATAAAAAAAGAAAAAAGAAGTCCATCTAACTTCTTTTCTTCATATATAATGTAATTTCATCTCTGTTATGAAAAAGCTGTTTTACTCCTAGTATTTCAAAGACCTCGCTGTACTTCTTCATGACTTCTTTTAAAGACTTCCAAATCTTTTCACTGGTAAGCTTTACAGTAATTACTGCAATACCTTCATTTTTTAAATATTTGGCAGATGAATTAATCACTCCTGCTGCTTTATAAGGATTCATGCTCATATCAAAAGTAATCATATCAACTAAAGTATCCGGCTCTAGCTCCAACCCTTCCAAATCCTTCTTCATATAAGTAAAGTTTGGATTATCTGAAAGTCTTTTTTCCATTTCTCTTGTATCTACAGCTGTAACCTTAATTCCATGTTCCAAAAGTATAGATGTCCAGCCTCCTGGAGCCGCGCCAAGGTCTAAGGCAATTTTGATTTCTGCTAAGTCTATATGAAAGACATACATTGCTTCCAGCAGCTTGTATTTTGAGCGGGAAACATCATTAAATTCCTTTTTATAGTGAATCATACCACCAGACCAACTGGAAATATTCTCAACAGCATTACTCAATCCTATGTAGCAAATGCTTTCAGCAAAAAGAATAGATATAACCTTATCTGGCTCCTTCGTCTGTGGGATAGCCTTCATTTCTTCCATGAGAACCTTATCTACCGCTTCTTTTATCTCGGTAGAATTTAATTCATATTCCCCTTTTGCTTTCCTAATTTGAACACCTACATTGTCTCCTTCATTGATCTGCTCCTTAAAGCTTTTCACTGTTTCAAGAATTGCTTGTATATCAATCCCTTCAGACATATCTATTGAATAATCTATGGAATTGACATGCCTGATAAACACAGACCCTTTTTCCACCAAAGCACGATTAAACTTCTTCTTTTCCATTGCAGGTCTGAAAATCATCATCCCTGTTTCAAACTGCTTAACAAGCTTTAACCCCTGGTCTAAGTCCAATAGCTCCTTAAAAGCTTGATCCATATAATTTTTTGATGCCGTTGCCACAAATAAATTTTCTTGCATAAAAATCTCCTTCATTTAAACTTGTTCCGAAATGTTTTCTAATGTATTTTCCTCTTTCCTTACAACTTCATTATTTTTTTCTGGATTAAATTGCAAAAGCAATACTGCCCCCATGACAGCCGCCCCGCCTAAGACTTGTATCATAGTCATATTCTCTCCCAATATAATAAATGCCGAAAGGGATGCAACTACCGGCTCTAGCATAGATATCACTCCTGCTACAGTAGGAATCAAATATCTAATTCCCAAAAGGTAAAGTCCAAAAGGGATTATGGTTGCAAATAATGCTATATATAGAACAAATAGTAGCTCTGATGGACTTCTACCGCTCCAAACTACCCAGGGAGGAGATACAAACCAATAAAGAATAGCTCCTGCTCCCATTCCATAAACCAGCACCGTCCATGGATTATGTTTGTTGGTGCATTTCTTGCTGTATAATGTATAGAATGCACTAAAAATTGCAGATGCCAATCCAGTGATCAGTCCAAGGGCTTTTATATTGCCAATGCCGCCTCCGCTCCCAAATATGATAAAATAGCTTCCGCATAAAGATAATATCAATGCGCCCAGCTTTAAAAGGCTAACCTTCTCCTTCATAAACACTACACAATAAACGGTGATCAGTATAGGTGCTAAAAACTGCAAAAATATAGCTAGTGATACACTCAAAAGTGACATTGTGAAATAATAGGTTGTTTGCACAGCAGTTATACCAAAAACACCAAGTATAACAAGATCCTTTATTTCGCTTTTTTTCACTTTCAGTATGGCAGGCTTTCTTATAGAAAAATATATTAACATAATAATAAAAGCCAAGTTTAACCGCATATTTGCTAGGTCAAATGGACTCGTGCTGCTATTAAAAATAATTTTTGCAACGGTTCCTGATATTCCCCAGAAAAATGCAGCGATCATTAACAGAATTCCACCTTTTGCTTCCTTTGACAAATTACTCACTCCCACTCTACATTAACATATACTGTATCATTTTAGAAACATATTTATTGTATATGATTTCTTTTCAACTCTTTATTATTCTACGAATATATTTAAATACCTTTCGTCACATGGATTTTCAAGGTGATAAAAAGGCTATTGGAAAATTTCCAACAGCCCCATTCTTGTAAGATTACTGATCATCTAAGCTATTCAATTTCGCATCCTACATGTTCTATACATTGTTTGATTTCACTTTCCTCTGTAAATTCATTATATCCAACTTCTATAGAACCTCTTTGAAAATCTACATTCACCATTTGAACCCCATCTAATTTTTCTAATGCATTTTCTACTTGGGTCTTCATCTGCGCATTTTGTAATCCAGAGATATTATAATGTACTCTATTCATAAAACTACTCCCTTCATCATTAAATCTTATAATTTTTGAACGTTTACAGCAGCTGGCCCTTTTTCATTCTGCACGATGTCAAAGCTTACTGATTCCCCTTCATGCATATCTTTATCATTTCCTTTTTCTTTAACCTGTGAATGATGTACAAAGACATCTTCACCTTCGGTGCTAGAAATAAAACCGAAACCTTTTTCATTATTAAACCATTTAATAACACCTGTATAATTAGCCATGTTCCGCATCTCCTTTTGAATCTACATTTATCATAATCTTCTTAAAAAAGATATTTTCAAACATAGTATTTGTTTCAATAGCATTTTTTATAAGAGAATTATTGAGCAATGTATTTTCATAAGGGTTATAGATTTTTTTCAATCATATCCAATGCATATCTGCCCAAAACCTTCTTGGTACAGAACAGGATGCTGTAGTTCTTATAGCTTTATGTATAGAAAGTCATTAAATATCCTTCAACTCCATAAATAGACCCTTCTTATAATCCATATATTTTTCTAATACATCTTTATTGCTTTCAAAAAAATCACATAAAATTTGTATATCCTTCACCGTAGCATCTGTAATAATATGCTCTATCAATTCTGCCTGAATTAGCGCATCCTCTTTACACCCTATAAAAGATAAAAATTTTTCTACTATATTATGCCTGTTTAATAGCAACTCCCCTATTTTTTTACCCTCATCTGTTAAAGTTACAATCCCGTATTTTTCATAATTCACCAATCCTAACTCTCCTAATCTTTTTACCATCTTTGAAGCTGAAGAATCCTTCACATTTAACATCTGCGCAAGTATATTTATTCGGATATAGTTTTGATTTAGACTATTCCTATATATCATTTCAAGATAATCTTCCAATGCAGGAGTAAGCATGTTTTTATTATAATTTTGTAATTCATATCCACGAACAGTATGAAATCTACCATCCATTTGATCACCGCCATTATTTAAATTTTAAAATTGCACTTGATATTTTATATATACTAGTAACACTTCAAAAGTATTTATCATATTTTAGTGGTGAGAAAGTTTTTTTCTCTCCACTAAAATATGATATTAGGAGGCTCATATATATGAATCATTATGATATTCCACTTAGTGCCTTGCCACTAGGTGAAAAATGCAAAGTAAAAAAATTGATTTCTGACGGTTCAATAAGAAGACGAATGTTAGACTTAGGGCTAATCGATGATACCATAGTAGAAGCTTTGCAGCAAAGTCCATCTGGTGACCCCGTTGCTTATCTTATTCGAGGTGCTGTAATCGCTCTTCGCAGGGAAGTAGCATCTATGATTTTAGTAGAAGCACTTTAAAATCCACTTGTAAAATATATCTGACACTAATATTTTTAAAGGGGGAAAATGAATGGGTTTAACCAATAAATCAACTGGAACAGGAATTTTAGAAAAAGAACTTAAAATTGATAAAACTACACCAAATGATAAAATAATAGCTTTAGGTGGCAATCCTAATGTTGGGAAAAGTACAGTTTTTAATAATTTAACTGGTTTAAATCAGCATACAGGTAACTGGCCTGGTAAGACTGTCACAAATGCCCAAGGAAACTACTTCTATAAAAACAACAATTTTATTTTGGTAGATATTCCAGGTACCTATTCATTAATGGCAAACTCTGTTGAAGAAGAGATCGCCAGAGATTTTATATGCTTTGGAAATCCAGATATCACAGTAATTGTAGTAGATGCCACATGCTTAGAAAGAAATCTAAACCTTGTTATACAAACACTTGAGATTACCCCTAAGGTTGTTGTATGTGTGAATCTAATGGATGAAGCTGAAAGAAAAGGGATATCTATCAATTTGAAAGAACTATCAAAACACCTTGGCGTTCCTGTAGTAGGAACAAGTGCTGTTAAAGCAAAGAGCTTAAACGAGTTAATGGATGCAGTCTCTGATGTTGCATCTAATAAAATTACTCCTAATACCATAAATATTGTATATGAAGAATTGATAGAAAAGGCCATATCTAAAGTTGAAGATGAAGTCAAGCCGCTGCTTCAAGATAGGCTAAATCCTAGATGGGTCGCATTGAAGCTTATAGATGGGGATAAAACCCTAATAGCTTCTATGAATAAATATCTTGATATGAATCTGACTGAGGAAGATGCGCTTATGAGTCAGATTCATGAAGCAAGAGCTTTTTTAAATGCAGAAGGAATTGATTCTGATGTATTTCGTGATAAAATTGTTTCTCATCTCGTCATGACTGCCGAAAAGGTCAGCAGTATGGTTGTTTCTTTTAAAAATGAAAATTACAATGATAGGGACAGAAAAATAGATAAATATCTTACCTCTAAAAAATTTGGTTTCCCTCTTATGATTTTTCTTTTAAGTGTAGTTTTTTGGATTACCATTACCGGAGCCAATGTTCCTTCTGCCATGCTTGCTGATGGGTTGTTTTGGATTGAAGATAAACTTACTCTTTTTTTTACTTCTTTAGGTACTCCTCCTTGGGTACATGGTCTATTGGTTACAGGCGTATATCGAACTCTTGCTTGGGTAGTATCGGTTATGCTGCCTCCAATGGCTATATTTTTCCCTCTCTTCACATTACTGGAAGACCTAGGATACCTACCTCGAGTAGCTTTTAATCTTGACAATTATTTCAAGAAAGCATGTGCTTGCGGAAAACAGGCATTAACAATGTGCATGGGCTTTGGCTGCAATGCTGCCGGCATAATAGGCTGTAGGATAATTGATTCACCAAGAGAACGGCTGATGGCGATTATTACCAACAACTTTGTACCCTGCAATGGGAGATTCCCCACTCTTATAGCAGTCATTACCATGTTCTTTGCAGGAGCTATAGCAGGTCCTTTCCAATCTGTAGTATCTGCACTCATTCTTACTGGTGTGATTATATTAGGGGTTGTCATGACATTAACCATATCAAAAATTTTATCAAAGACATTACTGAAAGGTATTCCTTCTACTTTTACCTTAGAACTGCCGCCTTATAGAAAGCCTCAGATCGGCAAAGTTATTGTCAGATCAATATTTGATAGGACCTTATTTGTATTAGGTCGTGCAGTGGTAGTAGCTGCGCCAGCAGGTTTGGTTATATGGACTATGGCTAATATTTATATAGGCGACTTAAGCATTTTAACCCATTGTGCTAACTTTTTTGACCCCTTTGCAAGGCTGATTGGTTTAGATGGCTATATTTTAATGGCTTTTATTTTGGGTTTTCCTGCAAATGAAATCGTTATTCCCATCATGATTATGTGCTATATGTCTGCTGGGAGCATGCTTGAGCTTGATAGCCTAGCGCAGTTAAGAGATCTTCTTGTTTCTAATGGCTGGACCTCTTTGACCGCTGTATGTGTTATGCTGTTTTCTCTAATGCATTGGCCCTGTGCCACTGCTTGCTTGACTATAAAAAAAGAAACCCAAAGCTTTAAATGGATGCTTATTTCTTTCCTTGTTCCAACGATCACTGGGATTGTGATTTGCTTTATCGTCGCAAACACGGTACGATTCATAGGGTTAATATAGTAATTTATTTCATATATTCCTATTCATCTCTGCTTTATAAAAAAACAAAGTATTCTTTGTGAATTTCTAAACTGAGGTAAATCTAATCAAGTGCAATAGGTGGAATATATCTCTTATATAAAGTTACTCAATAGATACTTTACAGTAAAACCTTAAACTGTTATTATGTAGAAAATAAATGCGGATTAGAAAGAGGGTTATTATGTTTTTTAATCTTAATAAATGTGTGGGTCATATTACTGAAAATGCTATAAAGCAGATATCAGAAGCCTTCGGCCGAAGGCTTCAAAATGTAGGAATAACACGAATCCAGTGGATTGCTCTTTATTATGTAAAAACAAAGGGCATTATTTCTCAGAGAGATTTATCTAATCTGATGAATGTAAAGGATTCAAGTGCTGGTCGACTTATTGACCGCTTAGAAAGAGATGGCCTAATACAAAGAGAACGTAATGATCTTGACCGAAGAGTTATTTTCATAAAGCTTACAGTGAAAGGTGATGAACTGATCACCAAGCTAATGCCTTATGGCAGCAAGTTTAACGATGACTTAGTAGCTGGGATTGATGAAGAAGACATGATTATTTATGAAAAAGTCTTAAATAAGATGCTCTCTAATATAAAAGAATAAAGTCAAAAACTTTAAGAATACTCACTCACCAATTTGGGGAGAGAGTATTCTTTTTTTCCTGCTCATAAAACAATGTTTGAAAATTAACAAAATGTGTGCTATGCTTAATATTAATATTTGCTATACTTAATTTCGCATAGGCAAACAAAATAGAGGAGGAAATATTATGGCGTATCATGTAAGAGAAATGCTGAATTCATTTGTAGGTGGGCTTGAAAATCTGGGAACAACAAATCCAGAAAACGTAAATGCTTTTATGGGGTTATTAGGTGCTACTTATGAACCCAAAGCACTTGATTTAAAAACAAAAGAATTAATGAGTATAGCGATTGGCTGCTACAACAGATGTGAATACTGCATCGTATATCATTCCTATAAAGCTTTTGAAGCAGGTGCATCAAAAGAAGAAATAATAGAATCCGCTATGGTTGCAGTTGCTTTTGGTGGCGGTCCTTCTATGGCATACTCTGTAACATTGCTGAATGATTGTATTGCTGAATTTGAAGGAGACTTTAAATAAAAAGGGCTTTGCCCTTTTTTACTTTTACCAGATGATTTGAAGGTACATAGCTTGAAAAACCGTGACCTTGATTAATTAATTTTATGCAGCATAGCTGCTGCAGTAAGGAGCTAAAATGAAATATGATCTGATTATAGATAAGCTTTCTGGACATGATACGTCTGGAAAGGTGGGCAAAATAAGTAAAAAAACTGGAGATTTCATTAATCCCGGAGATGTTATATTTATTATCGAGTCTGGCAAAGGAACGATGAAGTATATATCAAAATACAAAGGCGTTCTGGAGCAGCTATCCATTACCGAAGGCGATATAATAAAAAAGAATCAAATTATCGGAAAACTTGAAGGAGAATTCGTTCAAGAAGTTGGGACAGCTAAGGCTCAATCCTCATCTCCACAGGGGTCTCCAAAGGCATCCTATTCTTTTGGACTTGCAAAGCCAGTACAAAAAGACTATGAAGTAGATGTAGCCATTGTAGGTGGAGGCCCAGGAGGCTATGTTTCTGCTATCAGAGCAGCTCAAGGCAATAAGAAAGTGCTGATAATCGAGGAAGACAGACTAGGCGGAACCTGCCTTAACCATGGATGCATCCCTACAAAAGCACTTGTAAGCAGCGTAGATGTTTTAGAAAAAATCAGACATGCCGAAAGTTTTGGTCTAGAAGCTCAAGAAGTAAAATTTTCTCTTGAAAAAATAATGAATAGAAAAAGCGAAGTGGTTAATACCTTAGTATCTGGGATCGAGCATTTGATGGATACCCACCAAATAGAGTATATAAAGGGCAAGGCCGAAGTTGAAGATTCAGAGACACTTGTTGTTAAAAATAAATCTATTGAAGCCACTATTAAATTTAAAAAATTGATTATAGCTGCTGGCGCTAAACCTTTTATACTTCCTATGGAAGGTGCAGATAACGAAGATCTTCTTACCAGCCAAGATCTATTGGAATTAACAGAAGTGCCTTCATCTCTTACAATCATTGGTGGTGGCGTTATTGGAATGGAGTTTGCCTTTATTTATAGCGCTCTAGGTTCAAAAGTAAATGTAGTAGAATTTTTTCCACAAATTTTAAACACTATGGATGAGGATGTGGTGGAAATCATAAGATCCTCTGCTATTCAAAAAGGCATTCATCTTTATGAGGGTGCCAGTGCCTCCTCTATTCGATCTGCTTTAGATGGAACAAAAATAATTGAAATGAAAGAAGATAATCAGTCAAAATACATTATCAGTGAAAAAGTAGCAATGGCAGTTGGAAGAAAAGCAAATTTAGGAGCTCTTGACTTAGAAAAGCTAAAGGTGGAGCTCAATGAGAAACGTAATGGTATCAAGGTGGATAGCTATATGAGGACAAGCAATCCTACTATATATGCCATCGGAGATATAACAAATATAATTCAATTAGCGCATATTGCTTCTCATCAAGGGATAGTAGCTGCTGATCACATTAATGGCTTCGAAAATAAAATGTGCTACGATTTAGTTCCAAGTGCCATATTTACCTCACCAGAAGTTGGTCATGTTGGGTTGACTGAAAAAGATGCCAAATCTCAAGGCCTGAATTATATTATTGGAAAATTTCCTCTTATGGCAAATGGAAAGGCACAAGCCATGGGAGAGGTGGAAGGTTTTGTAAAACTTATTGCAGATAAAGAAACCAGAAAAATTTTAGGAGGAACTATTGTTGGCATACATGCTACTGATATGATCAGCTCTATAAGCAATATCATGGCTTCTGGCATGACCATAGATCAAGGGGCGCACGTGATTTATGCACATCCTACCACTGCTGAATCTATTCATGAAGCCTTGTTAAGCTTAGACAATAGGGGGATTCACTTTGGATAAGCTATATAAAGTTTATCTTTCACAATCCTTTGATCCAAAATTCAATTTATCTGTAGAAGAGTATCTGATGAAATGTAATGCTCCCAATGAAGTGGCACTATTCTTATGGCAAAATCAAAACACGATTGTTATAGGAAGAAATCAAAATCCTTATAAAGAATGTGCCATTAAAAAACTTAGAGAAGATGATGTTCAATTAGTAAGACGATTATCTGGCGGAGGAGCGGTATATCACGATGAGGGGAATTTAAACTTTACCTTCATCACTACAGATGAACATTACAGCGTAGAACAAAATATGAAAGTGATTTTAAATGGAATTTCTAAATTTGGTATTTACGGACATTTTAATGGCAGAAATGATTTGATGGTTCAGGACCGGAAGTTTTCTGGCAATGCTTTTATTCGTGATGGCAGTATGAATTGTCACCATGGAACACTGCTTATAGATGTGGACTTAGATAAGCTGTCTAAATACCTAACTGTATCCCCTTTAAAGCTTCAGTCTAAAGGCATTGATTCTGTTATATCCAGGGTAATTAACCTTAAACAGCTTTCTCCGCAAATCACTATTGAAAATTTGAAAGATGCCCTGATAACCAGCTTTAACGAGTTTTATGAAGCAGAATCTCAAATAATAAATCTGAATGAAAATACCGTAAATTTGGCTTGTTACCTTGAAAAATATGATTCATGGGAATGGAATTATTCAGAAAGTCCTGATTTCTCAATTGTCATTGAAGAAAGATTCAGTTGGGGCATCTTTGAAATTCATTTAGAATCTTCTAACGGAAAAATTCAAAAATGCAAAATATTTACGGATTCTGTTATCCTTGAAGATTTTCAGAATTTAGAAAACTTACTTCAAGGGAAATTACTTCAAGGTCAGAGTATTCTAGATGGCATAAAACATTGTATAAAAAACCAAGAGATTCAGCAAGATCTCTATAATCTCATAAAAATAAATCTGGGCTAACCTGAAAGTCTCAATTATTATCAAGATAAGAATCTTTATAAAAGGGGATAAACAGTTCATATAGTGGAGACAATGAAATGGCTTGAGGATTTTAAAAACACAAGGAGAATAACCATGGATAAGCTATTATTTGGGATATCAGGTTTGCCAATAGGTAGCGGATTGAAACATCTTAACTATGCTTCTGGCATTAACTATGTAAAATCAATAGGACTTGATGCAATGGAGCTTCTTTTTGTGAGAAATGTCAATGTAACAGATAAAAATAAGCATATCATATTAAAGACTAAATTAGACAATGATTTTTATCTGTCAGCTCATGGATCACATTATATAAATCTAAATGCAGATGAATCAGAAAAGCAAGAACAGTCCATGGAAAGAATCGTAAAAGCAATGGAAGGATTATCTAAAGTCAAGGGGAGAAGTTTAATATTTCATCCTGGCTTTTATTTAAAAGATTCCAAGGAAGAAGCTTATGATACGATAAAAGAAAACTTATTAAAACTCCCCTATAAAGGAATCGATTATAGACTTGAGACTACCGGAAAAGGAAGCCAGTTCGGAACACTTGAGGAATTAGTTTCTCTTTGCAAAGAGGTCAATTCCTGTAAGCTATGTATCGACTTCTCTCATATACATGCAAGAGGAAACGGCAATTTGAAAGGTTATGATGATTTTGCTAAAATACTGCAATATGTCCTGTATAACTTAGGAAGGTCAGCTCTAGATGATTTGCACATTCACATGGGCGGAATAAATTATAATGAAAAAGGTGAGAAAAATCATCTTCCTTTATTGGAGAGTGATTTCAATTATACAGCGTGTCTGGAAGCCATAAAAGATTTTAACGTGAGAGGATGTATCATTTTAGAAGGGCCTCTAGTAGAAAAAGATGCATTATTATTGAAAAATACTTATAAAAGATTATAAATTAGCTTAGATCTAGGATTATGAAGAAAAGGCTATGGGATACCCATATCCTTTTCTTCATGTAAAAATCATTACTTAATAGGAATATATATATCAAATTCTCCATTGCGCATAAATCTATCATCATATAACTCCAGTTGAGGTCTGCAATCCATTTCATATTCTGAAGCTGGAATCCACTTGGCAAATATATCATTATAAAATACACCTAAATCTTTTATGGCTCCACCATAAGTATATACTATGTACTTACCATCTGGAACAACCTTCGTTTCCATATCTTCTGGTATATCCTCAAAGCTGTCTACTTCTGCACAAGCAGTATAGTGACATCTGCCTTCTGAATCCATCTCATCACATATGCCATAAA
>JAUQXG010000391.1 GCA_030834765.1 Lutispora sp. | reverse complement strand
ATCGGTTACAGGAAGTTGTTCCCATCCTACAGGAGTAGGTCTTGGTGCTATACTATTTGGCCCAACTGCAATGAGCGTTCTTGGACTTATTGTTTTATTATTTCAGGCTTTGCTTCTTGCACATGGCGGGCTTACGACATTAGGGGCAAATACCTTCTCTATGGCGATTGTAGGACCATTGGTAGCTTATGGAACTTATAAAATTGTAAAAAAAGCAAATGGACCTCAGTGGTTAGCTGTATTCCTTGGTGCGGCATTAGGAGATTTGTTGACTTATGTTACAACTTCTATACAGCTTGCTCTTGCTTTTCCTTCCGAGGTAGGCGGTTTTGCAGCATCTTTGTCAAAGTTTATGGGCATATTTGCTGTCACACAGATACCTCTTGCTATCAGTGAGGGGATATTGACAGTGCTGATATTTAATGCCATTGCTTCTTATAGCAAAGATGCGCTGCAGGATATGAAAGTCCTTTCAAAGGATATAGCTTAAAAAGGGCTGTCACCTTTATCAATTTAATTTTATGCAGCATAGCTGCAGGGAGGAAGTAAGTAATGAATATAGAAGCAACAAAAAATAAAAACACTTTGTGGATAAATCTGATACTGATTGCAATCGTTATAGGTCTTGCAATTTTACCTTTAGTAATTGTAAAGGATGCTGAGTTTGGAGGAGCGGATGGACAAGCGGAAGAAGCAATAGGTGAAATAAATGCTGACTATGAGCCATGGTTTTCATCATTTTTCGAACCAGCAAGCGGCGAGATTGAAAGCCTATTATTTGCCTTGCAGGCTGCCATTGGCGCAGGTATAGTAGGGTATGGGCTGGGTTATATGAAAGGACAAAGTAAAAAGTAGAAGAGGATAAATGTTGAAAAAGGCTATGGCCTTTATCAATTCTATTTTGTGCAGCGTAGCTGCAGGAAGAGGAAAAGATGCAAAATATTGATAAATACGCATATACTTCAAAGCTGAAGCAGCAAGATCCCATGGAGAAGCTGACATTTTCAATGATGACAATATGTGTTTGCTTGTGGGCGGATCATATACTTATATCAATAGCAGTTCTTTTAATCATGTCATGGGTGACCATCCGTAAAGGAAGGACACCCTTTCCTGTTTTCATGAAACTGCTGCTTGTACCTATGTCTTTTTTAGTTATCGGGGTTTTTACAATTGCGTTTGGTATATTCTATAATCAAGATAATCTTGTATTAAGTTTCCCCCTATTTGGCGTATATATAGGCGCAACAAAAATAGGAATTATTACTGCAACAAGACTTTTCTTTAAAGCATTGGGATCTGTCGCCTGTTTATATTATTTATCTCTCAGTACTCCTATGGTTGATATTCTTTCATCTTTAGGAAAACTGAAATGTCCTAAGCTCTTAGTAGAGTTAATGGGGCTTATATACCGCTTTATTTTTGTATTATTAGAAACAGCTGATAATATGTTTGTGGCGCAAAGCTCCAGACTTGGATATTCTGATATTAGAACAGGATTCCGCTCCATGGGAGCTCTTGCAGCAACACTTTTTATAAGAGCATATAAGCGCTCCGATGATTTGTATACTGCCCTGGAGGCAAGGGGATATGATGGAGAACTGAACGTACTGGAAGAACCCTTTCAGAAGAGCTTAAAAGGCTACATCGCTGCTTTTATAGTAAATTTTATACTTATAGCAGCAGCGTTATATCTCAAAGGGATTACAGGAGGAATTTTTTAATGGACAAAAATATATTAGAGACCCAAGAGCTTTTTTATTCATATCCTGATGGAACACAAGCATTAAAGGATATAAATATTAAGATAAAAAAAGGCAAAACAACTGCAATTTTAGGCGGTAATGGTGCAGGAAAATCCACGCTGTTTTTAAATATGAACGGTATTCTCAGACCCTCATCTGGAAAGATACTATACAATGGGACGAGTATTGACTATTCTAGAAAGGGCTTGCTGGAGCTTCGTCGTGCTGTAGGACTTGTTTTTCAAGATCCTGATAATCAATTGTTTTCTGCCAGTGTGTATCAGGATGTGTCCTTTGGTGCAGTGAATTTGAAGCTGAAAGAAGAAGAAATACGGCGTAGAGTAGAGATTGCAATGGAAAGGACAGGCATAAGTCATATTAAGGATAAACCAACACATTTTTTGAGTTTTGGACAAAAAAAGAGAGTAGCAATTGCTGGAATTCTTACAATGGAACCAGATTTGCTGGTTCTTGACGAACCTACTGCAGGACTTGATCCTATGGGGGTAGGAGAAATAATGAAGCTTTTAAAGGAGACACAGGAACAGCTTGGACTGTCTGTAGTGATAGCAACACATGATATTGATATTGTACCTCTTTACTGTGATTATGTTTATGTAATGGATAAAGGCCAAGTTATTTTGGAAGGCACACCTCATGAGGTGTTTTCAAAAGCTGACATATTGCGAAAAGTGAATCTGAGGCTGCCTAGAATTGCACATCTGATGGAAATATTGCAAAAGGAAGATGGCTTTGAATTTGAAAATGATGCAGTAACCATTTCGGAAGCTCGTAGTGCACTAAAGGCATTTTTGAAGGAAAAAGTATAGCACAAATAGTATATATGATATATAATATGTAGTGTTAAGATAAATATTATATGAAATATAGGATGCTTTAGGAGGGAAA
>JAUQXG010000041.1 GCA_030834765.1 Lutispora sp. | reverse complement strand
TTTATTTGATTGTTTTTATCCTTTAATTTCAACTGGATATTTGCTTTTTAGCTCAGCTATTTTGCTGTGGAATACCTGATTTTGCTTCATTAGGTTAAGCTGACCAGCTATTTGCTCTTTTACATCATCAAATGATTGAATTTCAGCAGTATTTTTTTCTTCCAGCTTTATGATGTGATATCCAAATTGTGTTTTAACGATATTGCTCAATTGTCCGATTTCACTTAAAGCAAATGCGGCTTCTTCAAATTCGGGAACCATCATACCTCTTTGGAATTGTCCAAGATCTCCGCCTTGAACATTTGAAGGGCATTTGGAATATTCATTTGCAGCATCTCCAAAAGCCATTCCATCTTTAAGCTCTTTTAATGCTTCTTCTGCTTCCTCCATGGTATCAACTAATATATGAGAAGCTCTTATGCTTTCTGGCTGAGTAAATTGTTCTTGATTTTCTTTATAGAAGCTTTCTATTTCTGTATCTGAAACTGTTAAGCCACCTATGAGCTTGTTTACTGCAAATTGTTTCAGTACATAAGTTTTCACTCTTTCTACTTCTTTTATATAATCTTCATCATTTGCTAGATTTGTATCTAAAGCATCAAGATAAATCAATTCTTGATTAATAAGCTCATTCAAAAGATTTTCTTTCCCTTGTTCGCCTGCATATTGAGCAGCAGCTCTTTTATCAATATTTTTCAATATTAAGTCTGCATCTTCCTGAGTGATAGCTTTTCCACCTACTGTGGCAAGTATTTTATTTTCCATCTTTGTATCTCCTTGTTATATAAATTATTAAACTTAAATCAATAATATCAGAAAAAGAAGTGGAAAGGCAACAGTTTTCGAGGTAAGATGGAGATAAGAGAAAGAATCAGCTACTAGAAGCTAGAGACTAATTTTATTATGTGGGGGTATCGATATGGAAAAGAGAGAAGTTAAAGCGAGTATTCTTCTTTTGCTTACTGCGGCTATTTGGGGTTTTGCTTTTGTAGCGCAGCAAGTAGGAGCACAATTTGTAGGAGCATTTACCTTTAATGGAATCAGATTTGCACTAGGGAGCATATCTTTAATTCCATTAATTTTGTTCTTAGATAAAAAAGCAAAAGATAAGGAAGAAAAAACTGTATATGAAAATCCTTTAAAATCGGGCATGATAGCTGGATGTGTACTTTTTTTGGCCGCTACACTTCAGCAAGTAGGCTTAGCCTATACCACAGCAGGAAAAGCAGCTTTTATTACAGGACTTTATATCGTGCTTGTACCTATCTTTGGAATATTTTTAAATCAGTATATAAAAATCAACGTTTGGGTAGGCGTTGCTATTGCAGCTGTCGGTTTGTACTTCCTAAGCGTGAATGAGGGGTTCATAATAGCCAAAGGTGATTTGATTGAAATCATTGGGGCTGTATTCTGGGCGATGCATATATTATTGATTGATAATTTCACGAAGAAGGTAGATGCATTGAAACTGTCATGCATACAGTTCGCTGCTTGTTCAATCCTAAGTTTGGGAGCAGCGCTTCTGTTTGAATCAATCAGTCTGTCTGCTCTGTCTCAAGCATTGGTACCTATACTTTATGGAGGTTTATTCTCTGTAGGAATCGCTTATACGTTACAAGTAGTGGCGCAGAAAGATGCCAAGCCTTCCCGTGCGGCAGTAATTCTCAGCATGGAAGCAGTATTTGGTGCTATTGGCGGAGCTTTGCTTTTAGGAGAAAATCTTGGAGCTAGAGCATATTTTGGATGTGGACTTATGCTTATAGGAATGCTGCTTGTGCAAGTTCAATTTGGAAGCAAGCAGGAAAATATAGTTGAAGCAAAGCAAGAAGGATAGAATACAAATTTGCCAAATGTAATAACATATATTTGGCAAGAATATATAGAATATATATTTTCTTATATAAAATGGAGGCGATAAACAGATGATTTCAAAAGATTTAATACAAGAGGTTATTTTAAAAGCATTATCAACAGGAGGAGACTTTGCAGAAGTCTTTATAGAAGACACTACCAGAGGTTCCCTCAGTATGATAAACGGAAAGATTGAAAATGCAGTATCTGGAAGAGATTACGGCATAGGCATAAGGATATTCAAGGGTCTTCGATGTATTTATGTGTATACAAATAATTCAGAAAGAATAAGCTTGTTAGATACAGCGGGGAAGGCTGCTGCTGCACTTGATGGAGTGAGAATTGGAAAAACGGTTATATTGAAGGAGAAAGTATATGATAATATAAGTCCAATTCTGATCATCCCTTCGTCGGTTGATATCATGAAAAAGGCAGATAAACTAAGGATAGCATATAAAGCAGCTAAGGATTATAGCAATGAAATCAAACAAGTAATAGTAAGCCTTGGGGACGTAGAGCAAAATATTGCTATTTCAAACAGTGAAGGGCTATATGTTGAAGATAGAAGGATTAGAACAAGATTTGTTGTAAATGCAGTTGCCAGTGACGGCAAAGAAAACCAAACTGGATCAGAATCACCCGGAAAGAGTAGAGGTTTTGAAATATTTGATCATATAGATATAGAAAAGTTAGGCAGAGAAGCCAGTCGTGTGGCTGTAACAATGCTTCATGCGCCACTTTGCCCATCTGGCAGAATGGCTGTTGCCATTGACAATGGTTTTGGAGGTGTTATATTTCACGAAGCTTGTGGCCATGCATTGGAGGCCACATCAGTTGCTAAGGGCAATTCCGTATTTTCAGGAAAGCTAGGCGAAAAAATAGCATCGGATAAAGTAACGGCTATAGATGATGGTACCATTCCAAATGAATGGGGCAGCTTGACTGTTGATGATGAAGGCAATCCTACAAAGGAAAACATCTTAATAGAAAATGGAATACTGAAAGGCTATATGATAGATAAGCTCAACGGCAGAAGGATGAATATGGAAGCAACAGGCAGCTCTAGAAGACAGTCCTATAAATTTGCACCCACATCAAGGATGACAAATACATATATCGCTCCAGGAAATGATGAAAATGATGCTATCATCGCATCGATACAAGATGGGCTGTATGCAAAGAAAATGGGTGGCGGTTCTGTAAATCCAGTAACAGGGGAATTCAATTTCTCAGTACTTGAAGGTTATCTGATCAAGAAAGGTAAAGTTGACACACCTGTGAGAGGTGCAACACTTATCGGAAAAGGTTCAGAGATTCTTATGAATATAGATATGGTAGGAAAAAAGTTAGACCTAGCAGCGGGAATGTGCGGTTCTGTCAGTGGAAGCATAGCTGCTAATGTTGGTCAGCCAATGCTCAGAGTTTCAGAGATAACTGTTGGTGGAAGGTAGGGATGAAGTATATGCAATTAAATGAATTCAAGGATAAAGTATTTGCAAAAGCGAAGGCAGAAGGCTTTTCAGAATATGAACTTTACTATGTAGATGGTGAAAGCTTTAAAGTAAATATTTACAAAGGTGAAATAGATGAATATAGTCTAAATACCAGTATTGGACTAAGCTTTAGAGGCGTATTCAATGAGAAAATGGGATATTCCTATACTGAAATATTAGATGATGCTTCCGTGGAGCAACTAGTTAAGATGGCAAAAGAAAATGCAAGGGTAATAGACAATGAGGATGAGGAATTCATATATGATGGATCAGGTGAATATGTGAAAATAAACAGCTATAGTGAAGAATTAGCAAAAGTAAGCGTAGAAGAAAAGATAAAGCTTGCTATGCAATTAGAGAAAGACACAGAAAGCTTCAGTCATAAAGTTAAAACTGTAAAAACGTGTGTAGTTGTATCAGGAGAGGGAAGCAATAGGATCATAAATTCAAAAGGGCTGGATGTATCTCATAAGTCAAATGTAATATATGCAGTAGTTGTTCCTGTAGCTGAGGAAAATGGCCAAGTGAATACAGGAGATGCTTTTGCTGCAACCAATAAATTTGATGAAGTAGACACAAAGCTTTTAGCGAAGGAATCCGTGGAAAAGGCTCTGTCTTATATGGGAGCTGAAAGTATCAAATCA